>JALOTO010000058.1 GCA_025457845.1 Thermoplasmata archaeon
CCCATGAGCCTGGCGAGAGCGACGGTGAAGTCCTCCAGCTCGACGTCCACTAGCGCCTGGTCCACGGGGACCTTGTCCTGGACGGCGCACCTGAAGTGGATCTGGCACTTCGGGCAGAACATCAGGAGCCTGTCCGCCCCGACCTTCTTCGCCTCCATGATTCGTTCGACCTGCATCCTCTTGATGCTGCTGTTGCAGTTCGCCCACGCGCTCACGCCGCAGCAGATCGCCTTGTCCCTCGTGTTCTCCATCTCGACGAACTTCTCCCCGGAGAACGCCTCGGCGAGCTTTCTGGGGCTGTCGTAGATCCCCGAGTGGCGGCCGAGCCTGCACGAGTCATGGTACGTGAAGGTCCTCCCGGGGCCTGCCTTCACGTCCACCTTGAGCGAGCCGGCCTCAATGAGCTCCTGTATGTAGTCCGAGATGTGGGCCGTCTCGAAGGGCATGTCCCCCATCAGGTCCCTGTAGTCCATGTTGAATGTGCGATAGCATTCGGGGCAGGTGAACACGACCTTCTTCGCGCCACTCCTCTTGATCATCTCGACGTTGTGCTCCATCAGCTTCTCGAAGTCCGCCTCGCCCCCGGTCCAGTTGAGGTCGTGGCCACAGCACCGCTCATCGTTGCTGACGACGGGGACTATGCCCGCCTTGTTCATGATCCTGACCGCGCTCTCGGCGACCAGCTGGAGGTCGAGGCCCTTCCGGTCGTAGAATATGGCGTCGTAGTGGGGGAGGCATCCGACGAAGTAGAAGACGTCCCCCTTGTCGGCGACCTTCATGTCGCCCTTGACCCACCCGAGCCTGTTCTGCTTGGCGTCGGAGTTGGCCATGATCCTCTGGACGGAGTGGATGAGGCCGCCCTGCGAGCAGGCCGGGACCGCCCCCGCCAGGGACGCCTCCTCCCTCATCCCCCTGATGAAGCCGGAGTAGTCGACCTTGTAGGGGCACATGGAGTTGCATTGCTCGCACGTTATGCAGGTCCATACGTCCCTGTCCTTGGCGATGTTCTCGACGATGCCTTCCATGGCCCTGAGGACTATGGTCCTGGGAGCGAAGTTGGTGTCGAACCTGGCGATCGGGCAGACGGTGGTGCACTTGCCGCACTCGACGCAGTCGAACGCGCCGGTGTCCTCGATGAGCTGCTTGACCTTCGTCACCGTCTGTTCCTTCGTGCGCGCGGCGCGCACCTTCTTGGTCCTGCGCACGGGCACGGGCCCGAGCGCGCGCACCTCCTCCGTGAAATCCCTGACCGCCTTCGCGAACTTGGTCCTCTCGGAGGCGTTTATCCACTCCGACCTGATGCGCCTCCCGTCGAGGCCCGTCAGGTCGAGCAGCTTCTTCAGGGCGTCGACCCGCTCCTGGGCCTTCTTGTTCCCTGACACGTAGTGGTCCCCGTGCACATGACCCTTATGATCTTCAGGTTGGCTGGATACTCCACCTTGTTGACCCCTGCGAGGTTCGCGGACGGATACCCACACCAGGTGCATGTGAAGGCGATTATCTTCGGCTCGTAGCGCTCAGCCATCCGTCATCGCCTCCTCTATGATGGCGCGTATCTGCGCCTCGACCTGCTCACGCTTGAAGTTGTTCACGGTGATGGCCTTGTTGCAGCAGGCGACCGCGCAGGCCCCGCATCCCTCGCACCTGATCTCATCGACCTTGGACACGAGTATCCCTGTCTTCGGATCCTTGGTGACCGTGACCGCCCCGTACTCGCAGGTCTCCTCGCACCTCCCGCACCCGCGGCAGCGCGTCTCGTCGACGTATGCGACGATCCTGGGGAACTTGACCGTCCCCTTCTTCATCAGCTCGGCGGCGGCCGCGGCTGCGGACTTCGCGTCCTCGATGGAGTACCTTATTCCCTTGGGGCCCTGCGCCGTCCCCGCGATGTATATGCCCCTCCTGAACTCCGAGGGGAACATCGGATTGATGTCCTTGATGAACCTGTCAACATCTGTCTGGAGGTGCAGCAGCTTGACTATGGCGTCGCTCCCTTCCGCTGGCTCCTGCCCCACGGCGAGGACGACCAGGTCGGATTCGATGTTGAGTAGCGTGTCCGAATCCGTGTCCGCGGCCCTGACGAAGATCTTGTCCCGGTCCTGGACGACCTCGGACACTCGGCCCCTGACGAACTGTATGCCCTCCTCCTTTGCCGCGCTGTAGAACTCCTCGAACCCACGGTACGGCCCTCTCAGGTCGATGTAGTGGATGTAGACGTTCGTCTCCGGGTCCAGTTTCTTGATCTCCCTGGCCTGGCCTATCGCGTAAGTGCAGCAGACGAGCGAGCAGTGGAGGTTCCCCTTCATCTTGTCCCTCGAGCCTACGCATTGGATGAAGTTGACGGTCCGGGGGACCTTCCCGTCCGACCTGCGTCTGAGTCCCCCGCCCTTCTCCCTCTGCTCCACTATGATCTGCTCGAGCTCCTGTGTGGTGATGACGTTGGGGTGCCCGTACCTCAGCTCCGGTATCCGTCTCGGGTCGAAGGTCTTCGATCCCGTGGCCACGATGACGGTGCCGACATCGAACTCCCTGACCCCGCCAGGCGTCTTCACCGTGACGTGCCTCTTGCCGAATCCCCCCTCTATCCCCTGGACTTCCGACCTCAGGAGGACCTCGATGTTCTTGTTCTGGACGACGTCCTCTATCTTTGGGGTGAACACGCACTCCTTGCAGTACTGCATGCAGCAGATCCCGCAGTTGTGCGTCGGGAATGTCATGCTGAGCTTGTATGCCCTTCCACCGAGCTCCTCCGACCGTTCGACCAGGTGGACCTTGAACCCCTGTGCGGCTATGTCCAGGGCCGCCTGCATGCCCGCGACCCCTCCGCCTATGACAAGCGCGGCAGGGTCGATCTGGACCTCTATGTCCTCGAGCGGTTCGAGCAACTCTGTCCTGGCGACCGCGCCCTCGATCAGGCTCCTTGCCTTCTCCGTCGCCGCCTTCCGGTCCGGGTGCACCCAGGCGCACTGTTCCCTGATGTTCACCTGCTCGAAGAGGTACTTGTTCATCCCCTCCTCCTCGAGCGACCGGCTGACTATGAGCCCCTGGATGTTCGGCGAGCAGGCCGCCACCGACGCGCGTTCGAATCCCTTCGAGGCATACTCCTTCTTGAGGAACTCCTGGCCCTCCTTGGAGCAGAGCGCCTCGTGTATGCCGACGGCCACGACCCTCTCGTCCTTCCGCAGCTCCTGCGCTATGGCCTCCAGGTCGACCTTCCTAGATATGAGGTCCCTGCACCCGCACAGGTAGACCGCTATGCCCTTCCGCCCCTGTGCCTTCCCACCGCCCTCTTCCGTCATTGTGAGCCCTCCACGACTCGAATGAGCGCGTCGCCTAGCAGGAGACGAACTCGACCCCTTGTTCCAGCCTCGCCCTCCTCATGGCGTTGTACATGCCCTCGAGGATGCATTTCTCGGTGACGAAGCCGTAGAAGTCCCCCTTGTCGAAGACCACGATCGTTGAGACGCAGGAGTCGGCCATGGCCTTCGCGACCCATCGCAGCTCCAGAGAGAGGTTGGTCAGTATGACCAGCGGCTTGGACATGATCTCCGATACCTTGACGGCGTCGAGGTCGCGTCCCTCGGCGACGACCTTGGTCACGATGTCGATCTTGGTGACGATCCCGTAGGCGTCGTTCTTGTCCTTGCGGGGGACGAGGAGGGAGTAACATCCCCTGTCCAGCATCATGTTGACTGCGTCGAGGGCGGTCGCGTCATGGCTTATGGTGGGGAACTCGAAGGTCTTGACTATCGACCTGAGGGACAGCTCGTCCCTGTTCATCGAGCCACCTCCCTGTCTCCTTTCCCACCTTTGGGCCTGGAGACCGCCTTCAGGATGTCGATGTCCGAGACGAACCCCACGAACTCCTCTTTGTCGAAAACGGCTATCTTGGACACCTTCTCGGCATGCATCTTCTTGGCGACCCATCTGACGTCGAGGGAGAGGTTGTTGAGGACTACCAGTGGCTTCCTTGCACATTCCAGGACCGGGACGGCACTGAGATCCTGACCGTGCGCGACCGGGCCGCTGACTATGTCCCATCTGGTGATGACGCCATAGGCGTCGTTACCCGTCCTGCGGTCGACGAGGAGGTAGTCCGTCTTGTTCTCCATCATAGACACGAGAGCGTCCCCGACCGTGGCGTCGGGGGAAATGCGCACTGGCTTGTTGCTGCTGAAGATGTCCCTGAGCTCCATTGCCTCTCTCCCCACCCGCGTTCCCCACCCGCAAACGCGTAAACCGTGTTATGGCCCTGAGCGTATAAGTAGATTGCCAGTTACACGCAGTCGCCCGCTGAAGTACTGTCTCGGCACCCCCTGTGTGTGGAATAGGCTAATAGCCGTCCAAAGCAATCGCTCGTCCCATGGCGGGAGACCTGAGGGCCCTGCTGAGGCCACGTTCGGTAGCGCTTGTCGGTGCATCCGCGAACCCGACCAAGCTCGGGCACGTCGCCCTTGTGAACCTATCGGGCGGCGACTATGAGCTCTACCCAGTGAACCCCAAAGAGGATTCCATCCTGGGCCTGAAGTGCTATGGCAGCGTCTCGTCGATCCCGGCCCATGTGGACATGGCAGTGGTCTCGCTGCCTGCGGAAATGGCTGCGGCAGCTGTGCGCGACTGCGTCGTCAAGGGTGTGGGGGTCGTCATACTCAACGCTTCCGGGTTCAGGGAGACGGGTCCGGAGGGCGAGGCAAGGGAGATGGAACTCGTCGCGATTGTTAAGGGTACTGGGACGCGCCTCCTCGGGCCGAATACGATGGGAGTGCTCGTCCCCTCTACCGGGCTGGATACGATATTCATCCCCAAGGAGCGCAGCCCAAGGCCTGCCCCGGGGGATGTCGCCATCGTCTCCCAGAGCGGAGCTGTATCCGTCGCGTTCATGGAGAAGGCGGCCGCATCCAAGGTCGGGCTGTCCGCGTGCGTCGGTCTGGGGAACAAGGCCGATATAGACGAGGTCGACGTCCTCAGACTGCTGGCCGATGACGAACAGACCAGGTGCATCGCCATGTATCTGGAGTCATTCTCGGACGGGAAGGAGTTCCTCAAGGCCGCGTGCGATGTCGCTCCGAGCAAGCCGATAGTCCTCCTCAAGGCGGGGAGGAGCCTGTCGGGGGCGACGGCGGCTAGGTCCCACACAGGCGCTATAGCATCCTCATCCGACGGGCTCGTGGACGGCGCCCTGAAGCAGGCTGGCATAATCAGGGTCTACGACGAGGAGGAGCTGCTGGACGTGGCGAAGGCGCTCTCCCGGATCGACCACATACGCGGCAACAGGGTCTGCGTCGTCGCGAGCGCGGGCGGGTACGGTGTGGTGACGGCCGACCTCGTGGAGTCAAGGGAGAACGGAGCGGGAATGCGCATGGCCAAGCTGAGCGACTCCACGAAGGCCGCCCTCCGGGAGGCCGTCCCGCAGTTCGCCTCGGTGGGGAACCCGGTCGACCTGACTGCCGCCGTCACTGACGACATGTACGACAAGGTCCTCGGTATCCTCAAGCGGGACCCTGGCGTCGATGTCATAATGATGTCCCTTGAGCTGCAGCCTCCGGGGATCACGGAGGCGCTGGTGGACGTAGCGCAGATGCACTCGAGGGACGACGGACCGCCGATAGTCGTAGGTGCCTTCGGGGGCAGCCGCGCCGATGCCTTGCTCCAGTCGCTGGAGCAGAGAAGGATGGTCGCATATCCCACGTTGTGGAGGGCCGTCAGAGCCATCCGGGCGCTGAGCCAGAGAGGGAACCACCTGGGCCGACAGAATTAGGATGCGCTTGGAAGACCTTCCCCAGACCTCTGTGCCCTCCTCATGATGAGGAAGGCCTTCCCGCACCAGGGTTTGTAGGGTTTCTCTCTCAGCCGCCGATTCTGAAGACCTTGGTGCCGCACTTCGGGCAGGTGCCCTTGGTTGCTGGCTTGCCGTTCTTCAGCTTGACCTTCTTCGGATCCTTCATCTCGACGGATTTCTTGCACTTGACACAGTAGGCCTTTGTCAGAATCCCACCAGTCCCTGTATCAGCTTGGGTTAATATATATCCTTTTGGATGATTTTCGGGACCGTGAGGGTCCGGCTGGGTAGGCCAGGATGCGGCCTCGGACTCAGGTTTCTCATATGGAGACCGCCCCCTGTTCGAAAGTATGATATAGTCCGTCTGGCCGATTCCTGGCTAGAGGGATGGGGCCCTGGAACCATCAAGTGAGGCCGGTGGCTCGGCGGAGGAGTCACCTCGCCGAACCTACAACTCGATGTATGAGAACCAGGTCTCGGTGGCCTTTGGCAGGGGTGTCGCGGACCCGTTCATCCCGGCGTTCGCGAGAAGCGCGTTGGACGCTACGGCCGCGCAGCTTGGCTGGCTCCAGGCGTTCATCAATCTCTTCCCGGCCGTCATGCAGGTCCCATGGGGGAAGCTCAGCGACTTCTTCGGAAGGAGGGTCCCCTTCCTCGTGGTCGGAGGCGTGTTCTCGTTCGCCATGTACTTCTTCATGATCGGGGTGATGAACGCTTGGCAGCTCATCATGCTCGTGGCGCTGCAGATGTTCATCGGCTCGATGATGATCCCCACTTGGTCGGGGCTCGTGGGCGATGTCACGACCTCCAAGACGAGGAACACGGTCATGAGCAAGATGTTCGCCGCGTCGTCCGTGGCGAGCATCGCGGCCACGCTGCTGGCCGGGATGTTCATGCCGTCCGCGGATGCATCGAGCGTCTCCGTCTACGCGATCTGGTTCCTCATCGCGGGTATCAGTGGAATAGTCGGTTCGCTCCTGCTCCTCGAGGTCAAGGAGGCCAAGAGGCGGCTTCACGCATCCCCGAGGAGGATATTCGCCTTCGGGCTGAGGTCGTTCGTGTTCATCTCGGACCTGAAGGAGAACCAGTATTTTCGGAACCTCGTGGTCCTGAACACGACGTTCAACTTCATCATGTCCCTGATCTGGCCCATTCTCTACATCACATACCTGGACATCCTGGACGCGTCCCTTTTCGAGATCGCCATCATGACAGTGATCTCCCTCTCGGCGACCGTGTTCTTCCAGACAAAGGTGGGGAGGCTCCTGGACCTCATTGGCCCGATACCGCAGATCCTGATCTCGCGGTTCGCGTTCATCTCCGTTCCCATCGTGTACGCCCTGGCGACGCATGTCTGGCACATCTACGCCATCAACGCCGCCCTGGGCTTCGCGAACGCGATGGCGAACGTTGCCTTCTTCGCGTACATCATGGATGTCGCGCCAAACGAGAAGCGGGGAGAGTACTTCGCAGTGTACAACACCCTGATCGGCATCGCGACGTTCATCGGTGCGGTCATCGGCGGGTACCTTGCGGACTTCTTCTACGCGTTCTATGCCGAGGACCTCCTGATATCCCTCGGAGTTGTCTACGCGATCTCTGCGGTGGGCAGGACCGCATGTGCCATCTGGTTCTTCAAGCTCAAGGACCCCGTCAAGTATCCGAAGACGCTGCGACAGGTGACCAAAGAGCAGCTCAGCAGACTCCGACTCGACCGACTCTCACCCTTCTGAGCGGACGCGCTGGCCTTGATGAATGTCAAAAACAGGAAAAGGGTTTGTGCAGGTCGCTGGTCTACTGGTTGCGTCTACCAGCAACGAACCTCCGAAGTGCGACTCTGTCCTTTCTCGGGATCAGGACCAGCCTGCTTTCGAGGTTTACCTGCTTGACGGTGTTCCAGAACTTCTTCTGAACCATGTGTCTCGCCTCCAAAAACGCCATCTGACATGCACACACTTTCGTGCGGGCAATCGTTCAGCGGCGTGAAGTACGCGCTTGCCCGCATTCCGGTGGGGGGCTGTCAGATATGCGTTGTTCTTGCGCGAACATATCTCCGTCCTACCCCTATTCTCAGGATGTATATGACCCTTTGCCCGATACTTGCGGCGTCCATAATTCCGAATTATAATAATCGGCATATGTATGAATTCGACATGCAAATACGCAAGTCGGAACTTGGAATCGTAGTGTCTGGACCGAATGTGATATGTGGTTTAATGTATAAATTACGAGATATAGAAATTAGATATATAGAAATCAATAAATCATTATTTTCTGCGGTCCGACACGCAGAACCATCCCTCGGTCAGACAAGGGACACGGTCACGTGCGTCCCGTCCTTGGGGCACGGTGTGTGCTGGGGATGGGAGTCCAAGCGGGGTACTCGCCCTCACTGGCTGCAGCGCATGAAAAGGTGAAATACACGAATGTGTCATTACGAGCATATGGCGCCTATCGACGAGATTACCTCTCTCACCAGCAAGGACCGCATCCTCCTATACTTGTCCGATTTCAACAGGATGGAAGAGAGATACGAACTCCCGCCTGAGCTCATTCAAGAATCCATAGCATTCGGGACCGGAGTGCAGAGGAAGCACCTGTCTCAGTATCTGGACGATTTGATCAAGGACGGTCTTCTTGTGGAGAGGAAGGCCCACATCAAGGGAATGAAGCAGCGGATGAACGGCTACTATCTGTCGTCCGCAGGCTGCGAGAAGGCGAAGGTGATACGTGACCATCTGGGTCAGATCGTCGTCGCGGTCGAGGCGAACGGCGGCCACAGGGACATGAAGGTCTGCGAAATCGATACCGCGACCTCGGTCCACCTGACCCTGTGCGACATAGTCCGAGAGGCGGTCCAGAAGGGGAAGATCTCCCTGGCCTCCCTGGAGGACGTCGAGACGAGGAAGCGCGAGGCCCTGGAGGCCAAGGAGAAGGCCTCTGACACATACAAGCGCGCTCTGACGACCGCATGGAAGGATGGCAGGGTGACGGCCACCGAGAGGTTCCTGCTCGACGAGCTTAGGAAACACCTCAGGATCACGGATGACCAGCACAGGTCCCTTGAGAACCAGATTCTCAGCTCCATAGCCCTCGACCACATGGAGTTCATCAGGATCTACAGGAGCGTGATGGAGGTCGCTCTCTCCGATGGGGTGCTCGAAGGCCCCGAGGTGGAGATCCTCTGCAATCTCAGGCGTGTCTTCAGGATATCCAACGACGAACACGCGGATCTCTTCAAGGAGGTCCAGTTCGAGATATGCGGTCCGTCAAGCAGCAGCGCCGCGATGATGTCCCGCGACGACAAGATCTGCTGACCTACCTGTTCACTCCGGCGCGCCTGCGCCCGGTCGGTCCCTCGTGGTACGCATACGCCATCCTGGGCGTGTTGTAGGCGTAGCCGACGAGGCCCTTGGGGTCCACCATGATCAGCCCTCCGAGGCCGTTGACCCGCTCCTTGAGCATGGCCACGGCGCCCTCGCATGCGACGCCTGGGTCGATTCCGTCGGAGAGCCGGTCGAGCGCGTTCTTGGACAAGACCACCGCCATGATCTTCTCTCCCCAACCTGTCGCCGAGGCGGCGCCGAGTCTGTCGTCGGCGTAACCGCCGGAGCCGACCAGCGGCGAGTCGCCCACGCGCCCCTCGATCTTCCTTCTGGTACCTCCGGTGGAGGTAGCGCAGGCCACATGCCCTTCAGAATCGACGGCGCACGCGCCAACGGTGTCCGGCTTGTCACCCTCGAACTCCTCTCTCGTCCTGAGGATGCCGGTCCTC
>JALOTO010000059.1 GCA_025457845.1 Thermoplasmata archaeon
TCGACTACCACCTCACGACCTCGCCGATGCTGAGCGGCAACGCCCACGTCCACGCCTCCCTCTACGACGACGGCACGCTCGTCGCAGAGGACGATGACACCCTGGAGCTGGGGACGACCGACGAGGGAAGGCTCGCATTCGAGATCCCGCTGGGCTCCACGCCCGACCTGGTGGTCCTCGAAGTGGTCGTCCTCGATTTCGGGACCGAGACCAGCGTACCCATCCCGTCGGAGGTGCCGCTGTGAGCTCGAAGGGCCGGCTCTCCGACGCCGTCTGGACCGCCTTCACCGAGGCGCTCAGGTTCGTGGTCGTCCCGTACGTCCTCGTGGACCTGGTGAGGCGTTCATGGACGACATCGTCCTCTACATCTTCTTCTTCGGCGGGATGATAGTGGCATCCAGCACACTCGAGGCCGCCAACCGCCCGGGGACCTACAAGCGGATGCTCTTCGGCCTCACCGCCCTGGCCTTCGTCTGCATGTGGATGTATGTCATCTTCGGGGGCGGGATCGCCGAGGTCCACTGGGGCCCGTACAACGTCAGGTTCGACATGAGCAAGATCGTCTACATCATGCTGTTCGGCATCTCGCTGAAGGGGCTCATCGTGGTCTCAACGTTCTCGACCGCCCGCAAGGAGGAGCTGAAGCGCGCGAAGCTGAGGCAGGTCGAGAGGGCCAGGGAGAGGGCCGAGGCGGCCAAGGCCAGGCCAGCGCCCAAGGCCCGGCCGCAGGACGACATGCAGTTCTCCGAGTTCAGCAGAGCCGCTTTCGAGGTCACCGCGGACGACCTTGTGGGGCATGTCCCTGAGCCGCCTCCGATACCCAGAGAGCCGGGGACGAAGCTCTGCGACGTATGCGGGGCCAAGGCACCGATGAAGGACTATGTCTGCAAGAACTGCGGCGCGTGGTTCCCCAGGGACACGGTCATCAGGGACTGAAGTCCTTCGATATGGATGCGATGAGCTCGCACGCCTTGCACCTCGTCGACACCGTGGGTTCGCCGCACGCGCAGGTCTTCAGGTCGGCCGGGGGGAACTGCTTCTCGAGGGTCGGGAGGACCTGGTCGTAGCTGGCCAGGATGGAGTGTCTCGTCCCGGGATATGCGTCCTCGAGCTCCGCGACCATCCGCCTGTACGCGTTCCTCATGGCCTCCGGCGCGTGGGGGCACTCGAGGTCGTGGAACCTCAAGCCGTTCGCCATGGCGTAGAGGGTGGTCTCGCTCTCTGGGACGGTCCTTAGCGGCTGGATCCTGGGGACGAGCCCCCTCTGCGTCCTCTTGTGCGGGCCGAGCCTCGCCAGCCGCTCCACATCCCCCCTGGTGAAGTTCATGAGTACGGACTGCGCGGTGTCGTCGAGGTTCAGCCCTGTGGCGACATGGGTCGCCTTCCAGTCCCTCGCCGCCTTGTTGATCGCGCCTCGCCTGAGGACGCCGCAGTAGCTGCATATCGAGAGGTCCCTGCCCCTCCGCGCGATCTCGTCCACGGTCACCCCGTAGATGTCCTCGATTGAGACGACGATGTGTTCAAGGCCGCGCGACCTACAGGCTTCTGCCACCATCGGTATGCTGGAAGCGCGGTACCCCTCGATCCCCTCGTCGACGGTCACGGCGCAGATCGCCAGGTCCTTCCTGTTGCCGAGTATGGAATGGATCAGGTGGAGGGCGACCATGCTGTCCTTGCCCCCGGACACCGCCACTGCAATGCGCTCCCCGCCCTTGAGCTCGACCTGTCTCCTGAGCTCGAGCTTGACGCGCTTCTCCACGAACTCCGAGAAGTGCTTCCTGCATAGATGGGCCCCGCTGGGACGATCGACGGGGTCTTGCACTTGTCGCAGGGCTTCACGGGGTCTGATTCCCAGTCCGCGTATTAATGGGTTGTTCTGGAGTCCGACGCGCCCAGGGGCGCGGGCCCCGTGCATGTGTTCAGCAGCGCAGTCCCTCATAGCGCGCCCTCGTTCGGTTCGTCCTCGACCCACGAATCGAATCCGGAACCAGTGAACTGGAATCCGAGGACGAGGTAGTATGGGGCGATGCCGCCGAAGTAGCTCAGCGTGAACCTGAAGTAATACGCGGTGTCATCGGCGAACGTGCCGTTCTGGGACGAGATCTCGAGGTTGTCTCCGTCGTCCACGTCGCCGTCGCCCTTGATGTCAGTTACTGTGAGGACGAACCATGACTCTCCGATTTCCTCGGATCCGAAGTCCCCCACCACGGGGGCGGTCCCGGTCAGCATTGATGCGTTCAGATACCATGCCCCGCCAATGGGATATGTGACCACATTGCCTTCCAGAGTCGGGTTTCCAGAATAGATGCTGACTATTGCATAGTCCCACCGCCCGTAGAAGCCTCCGGGCAGGTCATCCACCGTGTAGGTGATTGCCCCATCGGACTCATCGAGCCTGAGATTGCGCGGTCCCTCGTCCACCAGATTGACGGCGATGGCGATTGACGCCAGGAGTATTCCCGCTCCCACGATGACTGCGACGACCCGGTAATCCTTTCCTTTCGGCCACGGGGCCTCCCTGCCGTTCCCTCCGCTCTGCGTGCCACTCACCCGCTATCGCATCATCGGCGGGAGCGCTATATCTGTCGTGCGGTGCCCCGGCCGTTCACTTCTGGTCCTTCGGGGCGACTGGTGCCTCATATGGTTCCAGCTTCACGACACGCGCTCCGGGGAGAGCGGACCACAGGTGGAGAAACACCGCAATCGCCTGGACCGCGGAGGCGATGACCACGACGGTGAACCCTCCTGTCGGACTGGAGGTGTACTCAGTTCCATCTATCGTTATGCTCGAGAAGAATCTGATGGTGTACTCCGAACCCTCGGCCTCCGTGAACGCCAAGGCGAAGTAGGTCAGCATCGCAGGGCCGACTGCAGCGAGGCAGACTCCACTCAGGACGCCGCTCCGCTGATCGGATATGACCTGACCTACGAATACCAGTGCGACGAAGAACCAGACCACTGCGAATCCCTTCAGCCAGTCCATCACGACCCCGACCTCAGAGTCATAGTATGGTTCGTACGAGCTCCACTGAGCGTCGTAATGGTCCAGCCAGTACTCCGTCACCGTCGTCCGTTCGCCATAGACATGGTACCATGACATGAGCAAGGAAGCCATCACCAAGAAGACGGCGATGAACGTCAGAAGTACGCCTGCTCTTGAGTGTCCCGATAGCCCCGTCATTCCACCCGCCCTGACATCGCCGTTGGCATATATGTCATTTGAGAGGGGTTCCCCCGCGGCGTCTTCCAGTAATGCTCATCCTCCGCCCTTCAGAATGGGCGCGTCGTCGGTTTCCCCGGCCCAGTGATACTGCGATGGGGGATACCACGCAGCAGCTAGACCTGCGGTGGGCGTACCGTCCTCTCGTAGAGATGCTGGTGCCATACGGGCCGCATTCCGAACCCGCGATACAACTCCAGGCCGTAGGTCATGTTGTTCGAATCGACGTGCAGCTCGACCGTCCTTCCGTCTCGGGCCTGCAGGGATTGGAACGCAGTGTGCAGGAGCGCCTTGGCGATCCTCCTGTTCCGCCATTCACGGCGAACGAAGACATGGTACAGATAGCAGCGCCCGATGGTGTTGCCGTAGTTGAGGAAACCGCCTACGCTGCCCACGATGGTCTCGCCGTCGAGGGCGACGAACCATAGGTCCGGGACGAACATCTCCCCCCACGATTCGAACTCCGCTCTCTTCCTTCGCGTCTGCTCCTCGGGCGGGATCTCGAGGTGCCCCCAGTGGTCGCGGAACGCCTCACCGTAGGCCTTCGCATAGCCGTCCATGTCGTTCTCCGAGTCGAGCCTGCGGATCACGATGCCACCGGGCGATTCAGGTTTCCTGAGGACGGCCTCGTCGAGCGCCACCCTCATCAACGTCTCTGTCCTGACGTGTCGGAATCCCCGTGACTCATACTGCCTGCGCTTGTCGTCATCGTTCTCGTAGATCCGCGCTCCGCAGCGTATGCCCGCGCTCTGGTGACTCGATGATGCCTTTGGCTCGGGCACATGCCCATCACACCACTCGAAGATCTCCTTCCATAGCGCGTCGTCGCCTCCCGCCTTCGGGTGGACCGTCGCATCGTAGAGGGCGTCCCAGGTTGGTGGGAAGTCTGGATGGTAGACCTGTGCGTATGCAATCATCTTGCCGTCCCTCCCCCACCAGCATTGAGTGTCGTCCTGCTCCACTCTGGGCATTCTGAACCAGGACCGCACCTCCTCCGTGCTGACTCGGTCCTCGCCGGTGTGGTGTCGCGAGTGACCGTTGATGAGCGATACGATTGCCTCGGTGTCGTCGGAGGATGTCCGGCGCGCCGTCCAAACACTAGTCATATCAGATGACATGGGTCAACACTCTTCCGAGTCGTGGTCGAATCCTGTTCGCACGATATCCTGGGGTGTCCTAATAGCTTTCCACGGAGGACTGATTGCAGCTGTCTGGCGATGACATGCGTGTCGGTCCGCCCCA
The DNA here is from genome assembly GCA_025457845.1 of Thermoplasmata archaeon. Next base: position 4,463 of record JALOTO010000059.1, read on the forward strand.
TCCAATCGATTCCGCCCCGCCCTGTGGGTTCGTAGAGGGGTTCCAGATGACCAAGGACCCGGTTGTTCACGCCGCCCCCAGATAGTTATTAGTAAGGATATGGCATTCGAGAAACAAGGTCACCATGGACGACGTCTGGGTCGAGAAGTACCGTCCGAGGAAGCTCTCGGACGTGATTGGGCAGAAGGCCATTGTGGAGCGTCTCCATGCCTATGTCCGCACCCGGAGCATGCCACACATGCTGTTCGCCGGCCCGGCGGGCTGCGGGAAGACGACTTCCGCCATCGCCCTTGCCAAGGAGCTCTACGGTGACCAGTGGCGCGACAACCTCATAGAGCTCAACGCCTCCGACGAGAGGGGCATCGACATCGTGAGGGGGAAGATCAAGGACTTCGCCCGCGCAGCGTCGATAGGGAGGGAGAACTTCAAGATCATCTTCCTCGACGAGGCGGACTCCCTCACATCCGATGCCCAGGCCGCCCTAAGGCGCACGATGGAACGCTACACTCAGACCTGCAGGTTCGTGCTCTCGTGCAACTACTCCTCCAAGATCATCGAGCCGATCCAGTCAAGATGTGCGGTCTTCAGGTTCAGGCCTCTCTCGGAGGCCGACGTGAGGACCTATCTCACGAGGGTATCCTCCGCGGAGGGTCTCGAGTTCACCGAGGACGGGCTCACATCCGTGATATCCCTCTCTGGAGGCGACCTGAGGAAGGCCACGAACATACTCCAGGTGGTGGCCACCCTCGGCAAGAGGATCGATGCCGAGACGGTGTTCGAGGCCACGGAGAACATCCGCCCTGCGGAGATATCCGAGATGCTGACCATCGCCCTGAAGGGCAACTTCACGGCCGCGAGGGCCAAGCTCGACGAGATGACCGTAAGGCACGGTCTCTCAGGGGAGGACATCGTGCAGGCGATACACAAGGCGGTCATCGACCTCCCGATAGATGAGGAGACCAGGATCCGGCTGATAGACCGGGTCGGCGAGGCGGAGTTCAGGATGGTTTCCGGCTCGAGCGACCGCATCCAGCTGGAGGCCCTGCTCGCCCACTTCGCCGTCGAGGGGAAGAGGGCCAGGTGAGCGCCCAGTGCCAGCCACATCCGCAATGGTTATATACGGATTCACAGTTTGAGGCGCGAGAGGACCGAGCATGGCTAGATTCCCAGAGGCTGAGGCGAGGAACCTCGTGAAGAAGATCTGCATGAACTGCAACGCGAGGAACGCCATCAAGGCCACCCGCTGCAGGAAGTGCGGCTACAAGGGCCTGAGGGTCAAGACCAGGGAAGCGAAGAAGGCCTAGTGCCACCCTGGACGCGCGGCCATCTCCGGTCGGTTCATATTCTCATCAGCGTGCCGGAGGGTGGGCCATCTCCATATTCGATGGCCCTGGCCCGAGTGTGAAAAGAAAAAGTTGGGTGGAGGGGACTCCACCGCAGTTGGGCATCACCCTTTGGTTACACCTCTCCTCTTCCTTCAAAAGAGCGTGTTGCCAAAATGGCAGAGTATGATTCGACATCATCGTTTTTAACCCTTTGCAAAACATGCCCCTCAACGGATGTTTTTATGCAAGGTGCCATGACATACAGGTTGCTTATGTATCATTAGAATATTCTTATTTCAGATTTGCCAATCTCCTATTAATGTGGCGCTTTCTTAAATCTGAAATGACCGTGATGATGGGTCTCATCGAGGACGCAGCCAGGACGGACGCGGAGATAGCCGAGCTGTACGGTCTCAACAAGGGGACGGTGGCCTCCGTGAGGAGGCGGCTCGAGGACGCTGGCGCCATTTCATATGCGAACGTGCCAGCCTTCAACAAGCTGGGCTGCGAGATGATGGGGTTCCACATGGGCACTACCGACCCGGCCGTCCCAGCCCACGCGAAGGCCAGCGCGTACATTGGGTTCTGCGACCTGTGCCCCCAGGCATTCAACGTCATAGTCGGCGGGAACAACATCCTGTTCCAGACCGCGCTAAGGAACATGACCGAGCTGGAGAGGATCGTCGAGATCCACAACAAGTACTTCGCTGGGAACAGGAGGGCTTCCAGGGCGAAGATCACTGACATCTACTTCCCGTACCAGCTCTCGAAGGGGACCTACACCCTGAACTACGCCCCCCTTGTCCACCGCTACTTCAAGCTGGACATCCCTGCCCCCAAATCCAGGCCGCCCGTCTCAGCGGCGATAGAGACGCCAGACCTCTCCGAGAACGAGAGGAACGCCCTCGTAGCGATGGTCGAGGGACCCAGGCTCACGGATCGAGAGATCGCGGCCTCCATGGGCCTCTCCAGGCAGGCGGTGACCAGGATACGGAACAAGCTGCTCGAAGAGGGCATCATCACCCCCGTCTGCATCCCGAACCTCTACAAGTGGGGGTTCGAGCTCCTCGCCGTCACGCACGCGACCTTCACTATGGACATGTCATGGGAGAAGAGGATGCGCTCGGAGCCCAAGGAGGTCCTCGACCTGGCGGTGTTCGGCCTCACCAAGTCGAGCGAGTCCGTGGCGTCGTACATGGTCTCCAAGTTCCAGGAGTACGCCGAGAACCTGGACCAGATTCTCTCATGGTACCACAAGATGCAGGTCTTCGACGACAAGCCGGAGATCCAGCTTTACGTCCTCGAGAGGAGCACGGAGATCAGGACATTCGACTTCGGCCCCGTCGTCCGGAACCTGCTCAAGGGGAAGTGAGCCCCAACCTGTAAATATCCGCCAGGCCGATGGAGCGTCTGGGTGCGAGCACGAAGGTCACGACGCAGATGGCGGGCAAGTGGGTCAAGGCGGCATTCCTGGCAGTCCTGGGGATTGTGATCCTGTACTACGCGGACGGTCTCGTCACCGACCTCGAGACCAACGTGTCGTCCGAGTTCAACGTCTCCTTCGAGTGGACGTGGGACCTGCTCACGATCCTCCTCTGGATACTCGTCGCGTGGCTGTTCGTGGACGCCGCCCTGATAGTGGCGCTGAGCCTCAAGGGAGATGCGTACTCCCTCACGGACGTCATGAACAAGCTGAGGGCGATCGAGAAGAGGATGGGGCCGCCGAAGCCGAAGCAGGGGCCGGAGGCGGCATCGGCTCCGCCTGCCCAGGATGCCCCGAAGACGCCTGAGGAGTACGTCCCTCCGCCGCCGGGATGAACCGGTCGGCTCAATCCTTCTTCGGCTCCGCCGCCTTCGCTTCCTTCGGGGCGGCCTTCTTCTTGGCCTTCTTCTCCGCCTTCTCCTTCTTCTCGAGCCGCTTGGGGCAGCTGAGGTTGATGCAGAGGACCCACGGGGGCCGGCCCTTCTGGTTGAAGACCTTGATGACGGGAGCGCCGCACGCCTCGCACTTGGTGTCCGTCGCGAGTATCTTGCCGTACTGGGGTAGGGCATAGGTCGTCCTGCACTCCGGGTACTTGGAGCAGCCAGCGAAGCGCTTGCCGTTCCTCGACATCAGCGTCTGCAGGTCCGAGCCGCAGTTGGGACACTTCCCCACGTACCTCTCCTTCAGCACGCTGGGGCACTTGGGGTCGATGCACGACGTGGTCGGGGCCTGCCCCCTCGTGACGGCCTTGATCTTCGGCGCGCCGCACGTCTCGCACTTCTCCTCAGTCGGCACGATGAGCACCCCGGAGGGCAGCGGGTACGTGTTGCGGCACTCCGGGTATCCGGAGCATCCAGCGAAGCTGCCTCCGCCCTTCTGCCGTATCTGCATGAGCTCGCCGGTGCCGCACTTCGGGCACGGGCCGAGGGTGTGCTGTCTCCTCAGGGCGCGCTTGATGTCCTCGCCTATCTCCTTCTTGTTCCTCTCGAGGACGTCGAGGATGTCGTCGAGCATGTCCTGGCTCTCCTGGACGACATCGGCCTGCTCGCGCTCACCCTGGGCGATGAGGTCCATCTCCCCCTCCAGGTGCGCGGTCATCTTCGCGTCCGTGATCTTGTACTCGTGATGCAGCTTGGCGTGGTCCTCGAGCGCCGAGATCACCGCTATGCCGCTCTCGGTGGGCTCGATCCGGGCGCCCTTGGCGAACCTGCGGTCGTAGAGCTTCTGGATGGCCTCGTGCCGCGTGCTCTTCGTGCCGAGGCCCAGCCTCTCCATCTCCTGGATGAGGGTGCCCTGCGAGTATCTGTTCGGCGGCTGGGTCTTCTTCTCGGCGCTGTGCACTCCCTCGACGCCGACCTCCTCGCCCGCCTCGAGCTTCGGGAGGGTGACCTCCTGGGCCCTGTAGTACGGGTAGTACTTCCTCCAGCCGGGGAAGAGGATGTTGTACCCTTCCGCGACGAACGGCTCGCCGCCAATGTCCAGGTCGACGACCGTGGACTTGGACCTGCACGGCGGGGCGACAGTTGCCAGGAACCTCCTCGTCACAAGCTCGTAGATGTCCCACCTCTGCCCCTTGAGCTCGGCCTTCGTGGCCGCCTCTACTGGGTGGATGGGCGGGTGGTCCGTGGTGCTCTTCCTGCCCCTGGAGGGCCTGATGCTCTCCTGGGCGAGGAGCTCCTCCGCCTCGGCCCCGAAGGGCGAGCCCTTGAGCTTCTCGAGTATGTGCCTGAGGCTGAGCGAGGGAGGATAGACCGTGTTGTCCGTCCTCGGGTATGAGATGTAACCGTTGGTGTACAGGTCCTCGGCGACCTTCATGGCCATCGAGGCGGAGATGCCGAGCTTGGACGCCTCGGCGAGGAACAGGGTCGTGCTGAAGGGCGAAGGCGCCCACTCGTCCTTCTCCTCCTCCTTTGCCGCGGTGACCTTGGCCTTCGACGCCTTCTTGGCCTTCGCGACGGCGCCGAGCGCCTCATCCCGGACATCGAACCTGCCGTGCTTGTGGGCCGCCTGGAACTGCTGCTCCTTCCTGAGGTCGGCGGAGACGTTCCAGTACGGGACGGGCACGAACTCCTTGATGGCCTTCTCCCTGGCCACGATCAGCGCGAGGGTCGGGGTCTGCACCCTTCCCACGGAGAGGAAGTCCTTGCCGAGCTGGCCGGAGGCGAGCGAGATGAACCGTGTGAGCGAGGCGCCCCATGCGAGGTCTATCAGCTGCCTAGTCTCCGCGGCCTGGGCAAGCTTGTAGTCTACCTCACCCAGCTCGGAGAACGCGCGCTCGATCTCCCCCTTGGTGAGGGCGCTGAACTTGGCCCTCTTCAGCGCGGGCAGTCGGCCGACCTCGGCGAGTGCCTCGACGCCTATGAGCTCCCCCTCCCTGTCGTAGTCGGTCGCGACGATGATCTCGTCCGCGTTGCAGGCGAGCTCCTTGAGGGCCCTCATTATGTGCCTCGCGGTGTCGTCGACGCGCTTCTCGGGCTTGGCGTAGACCAGCTCCTTCGGTGAGACGGAGTCCCAGTTGTTGTACTCCTTCGGGTAGTCGAGCTCGATTATGTGGCCCCTGAGTCCAACGACGGTGTACTCGTGGCCTTCCTTCGGGAAGGAGAAAACCTGCGTGCCGGAGATTGAACGCCTCTTCTGGGTGTTGTTGGACAGGATCAGTGCGATCCTGAGCGCGGCGTGGTTCTTCTCGCTGATGATGAGCCGGCGCATCTATGCCTCGATTACTGGAGGCTTATATAATTGTGATGGGAGGGCGCGCGGTCTGCGGCTTCGCCGCAATCTTCTAGGGTCGCAATCGGACGGGCCATTCAGGACCTTTTCGTGGTGAGGGAGTTCTATGGACAGGTGAGGGCGGGGTAGGTCGAAGGTCAACGCCCGCCCACCTGATACTGACAGGCCACCTGACAGTGCCAGTTGTTGTCACCGCCGGGTAAATCATGACCAAGAGCGCCGCTCGAAAACTGACCGCACACCTCTCTGACAGGTGAACAGCGCTTCGCCTTACGATCGAGACGTCAAAGATGGGCAAGATGTCCCCATTCGGGCCCCTCTTCCTCCATCTGACCAGCAAGGAGGACTATGAAGGGGATGAGACATATCCGGAAGACCATGAGCGCCTGCGGGGACTCTAGTCGCGGACGGTCACGGTCTTCGCCTTCGACGATTTCCAGACCTTCTGGTAGGTTTCGCGCTCCATCAGCACCATCGAGACCTCGACAGCGAAGCCCTCGGGCCTCGCGATCATCTCCTGGGTCTATTCAACCACTCTCGGGACGTCACGGAAATTGCAGTTCCTGCCAACATACCTGCAGTAGCACCCCACAAGAGATCGGCCTTGTCAGATCTCGAAATAGACATGTTCATGATTGCGGCAAGGACAAAAAGGGCTACGAGACCGACAACAGCAAGGAATTTGGTGTAACGACGGTC
>JALOTO010000060.1 GCA_025457845.1 Thermoplasmata archaeon
TTGGCCTTGACCTCCTCGTGGACGAAGAGCCCCACGAGGTCCCCGGCGTCCGTGTTCACCTCGACCCCGACGATGACATCCAGGTCCTTCCAGTCGTTGGCCTTCTTGGTCTCCAACCCTCCCTTGACGGTGTCGTGGTCGGTGATCGCTATGCCCGCGAGGCCGAGCCTGTGCGCCTGTCTGAGGATCTCCTTCGGCGGCGTCATGCAGTCGATGGAGTGCTTCGAATGGATGTGGAGGTCGTAGGCCTTCATCGTGTTACGGCCTCCTGATGTGCCACCGTCGGCATGAATCATTGGGTCGAGGAAGCATAGGATTAGATAATCCTAGGGCGTTCGAAGCGGATGGATATGGCCCGCAGGACCCGTGTGCTTCTGATTAGGCCGACGGAGTCGCCGTTCATGCAGCTGGACGAGGAGCTCCTCAGGAGGCACCACGACGTCCGCACCCTCGACATGCACCGGGTGGGCAGGCCGTTCTACACCCTGAGGTTCCTCGCGCGCTTGAAGCTCGGACTCCTGTGGGCCGACGCATGCGTCACATGGTTCGCGGACAAGCCCGCTTACGCCGCTTCGAGGGTGGCCCGCTTCTTCCGCACGCCCACTGTCGTCATAGTCGGGGGTTACGAGGTCGCGAAGGAGCCGGAGATCGGCTACGGTGGGCTCCTGAACCCCAAGGAGGCGAGGACCGTCAGGAAGGCCATCGAGGGCTCGGACCTCGTCCTGGCCGTGTCGGAGTTCACCAAGGTCGAGATCGAGAAGAACCTCGGGTTCAAGGCCGCCCGGGTTCTACACAATTGCGTGAGGGACGGCCTCGGAGACCCTTCCGTACCCAAGGAGCCCATCGTGCTCATGGTCGCGAACGCACTCGCCAAGACCAGGAAGCTGAAGGGGCTCGACTGCTTCGCGAAGGCCTCGTCGCTCGTGCCCGAGGCGAGGTTCGTCCTCGTCGGGAGGACGGACGAGGCGACCGCGGGAGAGCTGAAGGCTCTCGGGCCGAGGCTCGAGGTCGTCGGCGAGCTGCCTTACGACGAGATGGTCTCGTGGATGCGGCGCGCGAAGGTCTGCTGCCAACTCTCCTACAGGGAGTCGTTCGGGGTCGCGGTCCTCGAGGCCATGGCCTGCGGCTGTGTCCCCGTCGTCACGCGCGCGGGCGCGCTTCCGGAAGTGGTCGGGGAAGCAGGCCAGTCCGTGGACTACGACGATGTGGAGGGGACCGTCAAGGCCATCAGATCCTCCCTCAAGGCGGATGGGAAGGCCGCTACTGAGCGATCGAGGATGTTCTCGGCCGAGAGGCGCGAGAAGGGGCTCGTGGATGCGATAGAGGCCGTTCTGCGCGAGAAGTGATGTCCGAGGTCACGGCAGCTGCTTCTTCACCTCGGCCGCGATCCTAGACGCCGCCTTGCCGCCGCCGTAGAACTTGAACGGGTCGACCTTCTTAGGAGTCCTGCTCAGGAACGTCTTGAGACCCGCCTTCACCCTGACCCTGTTGTCCAGGCCAGCAAGTATGTTCCAGCCGGTATCGACCGTCTCGATCCACTCCGTCACGGTCCTGAGGGTGACCGCGGGCGTGCCGAGTATGAACGCCTCCTTGTGCAGGCCGCCGCTATCCGTCATGACCACGGCCGCGTCGCGCGCGAGGCGCAGGCTCGCGAGGTAGCTTGCCGGCCCGATGAGATGTATGCCCGCGGCCTCGGAGAGCGCGGCGAAGGTCCCCTGCTCCTCCAGTCGCCTGCGCGTGTGCGGGTGAAGGGGGAAGACGACCTCTACCCCGTGCTCGTCCGGGACGGAGGAGACGATCTCGACGACCTCCCGCAGGCTGTCCGGATCGTCCACGTTCTCGGCCCTGTGGACCGTCACATAGACATACCCTTTCTTCGTCACATCTGCGGGAAGCTCCGTTCGGTCTATCCTGGAACGCAACATGACGATATTGTCGGCCATGACGTCCCCCGGACGGTGCACGGCCTTCCTCGGGATGCCCTCGTCTAGGAGGTTCCTCTCCCCCGCCTTCGTCGGCGCGAAGAGGAGCTGCGACATGTGGTCGAGCATGACCCTGTTGATCTCCTCGGGCATGAACTGCAGCCTGCTCCTCAGCCCGGCCTCGACGTGGGCGACGGGGATTCCCATCTTCACGCCCGCGAGCCCGCCCGCGAGCGCGCTGTTCGTGTCGCCGGGGACCATGACCATCTCCGCCCCCTTCAGCGCCGCCTCGAGCCCTATGAGCATGTTCCCCGTCATGTGCGCGTGAGAGCCGCTGCCCACACCGAGGTGCGCCTCCGGCTTGGGCAACCCGAGCTCCTCGAAGAAGACCCTGTCCATGTCGAAGTCGTAGTGCTGGCCGGTGTGGACGATGCCGTAGTCGATCTTCGCTCTGTCGAACGCCTTTACCAACGATGCGAGCTTGATGACCTGCGGCCTGGTCCCCACGACGATCCTGACCGAGCTCACTGCCGCACCACCGGCGTCCACGTCAGCTCCGGCCTCATGTTCTCCTTGACCGCGATCCGCGCAGCCTCCCTGATGGCCTCCTCGCTCGTGCGCTCCGCCTTCCAGCCGAGCTTCGCCATCTTCTTCGTGGAGAGCAGGAACCTTGGCACATCACCCTTCCATCCGCTCTCGCCGCCGGTGTAGTGGACCTTCACATTCTTGAGCCTGGTCTCCTCCACCAGCACCTCGACTATGCGCTTGACCGTGATCTGGTCCTCGGCCCCGAGGTTGAAGTAGTTCAGCCTGTCCTTGGCGTTCTTGAAGCCGTAGACCATGGCGTCCACGCACTCGTCCACCATGAGGTACGATTTCCTCTGCTTCCCGTCGCCCAGGACCTCGAGGTTCCTCGGGTCCTTGTTCAGCTTGTGGACCAGGTCGTACAGGATGCCGTGGGTGGACCTATGCCCTATGACGTTCGCGAAGCGGTATATCCAGCACTTCATTCCGTATAGCTCCGAGTATGCGGATATGAGCCCCTCGCACGCGAGCTTGCTGGCGCCGTACAGTGAGATGGGCAGCAGCGGGCCGTAGTCTTCGGGCGTCGGTATGACCTTGGCCCTGCCGTAGACCGTGGAGGTCGAGGAGAAGACGAAGCTCCTGATGTCGCTCCTGCGGGCGCACTCGAGCACATTGTATGTGGCGACCGTGTTCTGTTCCAGATCCACCATGGTGGACTGGGTGCCGAGCCTTATGTCGGGGTTGGCCGCGATGTGCCAGACGGAGTCGTGCCCCTTCATCGTCTTGAGCAGGGTCTCGACGTCCAACAGGTCGGCCCTGACGAACCTGAAGTCCTTCTTGCCGACGTGGTGCTGGAGGAACTCCTCCCTGCCGGTGCTCAGGTTGTCGTAGACCGTGACCCTGTTCCTCGGGGCGAGCCTGTCGACGACCCAGCTGCCTATGAATCCGGCCCCTCCGGTGACGAAGTAGTCCATATCCAGTCAATCCTCGCCCTTGCTTCCCGTCTCCCCATTGGTGGGGGCGGAATAAAATGCTTGCTCACGGCCTGGGTGTCGCTGGTCTCCTTGATCACAGGACTTTGACCTTGAGTCTCTCGATGTCCACGACTTGGTCCTTCTTCTTCGGGTTCGCGACCGCCATCAGCAGCTGGTGGACCGAAATCGGCATGTTCGTCTCGCGGACCGTTTTCGACGACAGGTGCTTGAGCTTGTCGTACTCATCAGCGAACGACCTTGTGCATGATCTGATACCGCTGAAATCGACCTCGACGGTGTCGCTGGCAGTCGACTCTACGGCCTTGAAGAGATCCGCAGCGGATGTCCTCATGGCCAGGTCTTCGGAGAGCAGTTCTTTGACGACTATCCTTTCATGCGAACTCATAGAGGTCCACCTCCTCATCCTGGAGGGGTATCCGCACTGACACAAGGGTCCCATCCATATGATAAACATTGTCCTCGAATCTATAGGCCTCTTGACATGATTCCGACTGGTCTCCCAGCCTTCGCAGCTCGACCGCCCCCTTTCCGCTCACCATCAGGACGTCGCCCCCGAGCCCCTCGATGCACATCCTGACGTTGGACCTGAGACCATATCCTCTGCGTCCCTCTCGTTTCGACGACAGACCGTTCATCGCCATCGCTATCGCCAAGACGTCATCGTCGAGGACCACTCCTGACCTTTCCAGGCTTCCCGCCACGGTGATGCCGTCGTCGAAGACGGCAATCTCCAAGCAGCCGGTGCATCGTCGTTCCTGCCCCATGACGTATGCATGTCTCGAGCATGAGTGGTCGTAGACGTTGTGGGCGAGTTCCCCGACGAGGTACATGAGGATGTTCCGGCCTCCGAAACGCCTTCCGTCTCCGTGCCTGTCAACCAGGCGAGCGAGGACTGGACCTACATCCCTCTGATTGGGTGGGAGGACGAGGGCGGGACAGGACATGGCGCCGCGAGGCGAGCTCGGTGATTGTCTGGCCGTTAGCTGAAAGCAGTCTGCCAGATACGCGTCCGATGGCGGGGCCAGGTCAACCTTCGCGTTGCGTAGGAAATCGATCAGAGGCAGAAGCGTGGCGGGACTCGGGTCATCGAGATCCGTCAGGTCGCACTCGCCGGTGGTCGACGCGTCTTCCCGGATCTCGCAGAATTTCAGATACTCCTCCCATAGCCTTTCGCCCGTCATGGTAGCAGTCGACGGGCTGGCGCCTGATGGCTCCTCTGGCTACAATTATGCTAACCGTAGTCCACGTCACAGGACCAGTCGTTGGCGGAGCGCGCGATACGGTTATCACCTGGGATTCGTATCCTCGTCGCATGAAGGTGTCTGTGGTCGTGGGCACACGCCCCGAGATCATCAAGATGGCGCCTCTGTACTTCGCGCTGAAGAAGGCGCGCATGGGGCCGAGGCTGGTGCACTCGGGGCAGCACTACGACTTCCAGATGTCCGAGGTGTTCTTCGAGGAACTGGGGCTTCCCAAGCCCGACGCGTTCCTGGGCATCGGGTCCGGCTCCCCCGTCAGGCAGACCGGGGACGCCATCATGAAGTTCGGGGACGAGTTCTCGTCTTCGAAGCCGGACTGCGTCCTGGTCGAGGGGGACACGAATACGGTCCTTGCCGGCGCGGTGGCGGCGACCAAGCTCGGGATCCCGATCGGGCATGTCGAGGCGGGCCTCAGGAGCTACGACCTCAGGATGCCGGAGGAGTACAACCGGCGGCTCACGGACCACATCTCCAACTACCTCTTCGCCCCCACGGCCGAGTCGGCCAGGATACTCAGGGACGAGCACGTCTGGGGGAAGGTGTTCAAGACCGGGAACACGGTCATCGACGCGACGGTCACGTACCTGCCGAAGGCCCTGAGGATGTCGAAGGTCCTGAAGGGCCTGCCCTGGGACCATTACGCTCTCGCGACCCTGCACAGGGCGGAGAACGTGGACGACAAGGCCACCCTTGCCGACATGGTCAAGGTCCTCACCGACTGCCCTGTACCGGTAGTGCTCCCGCTCCACCCCAGGACCGACAAGATGCTGGTGAAGCACAAGATGAAGGACAAGGTGAAGGGCAACAAGAACATCCATCTCATCCCTCCGGCGAGCTATTTCGACATGCTCGTCCTGATGAAGAACGCCGAGTTCATCCTGACCGACTCCGGGGGCATCCAGGAGGAGGCATCGTCCCCTGTCATCAGGAAACGGGTCTTCGTGATGAGGAGGAGCACCGAGAGGCCGGAGGCCGTGAAGGCCGGGTACTGCAAGGTCGTCGGGACGGACGCGGCCACGGTACTGCGCGAAGTGAGATCGTACGTGAAGGACCCGAAGGTCCGGTTCGGCCCGTGCCCGTACGGGAAGGGCGACGCGGCGAAGAAGACCGTGGATGCGCTGAGGCGCGAGCTCGCCTAGCGCGGGTCACATCCGCGAGGGGATCACGAACTTGCCCTTCCGCGCGGCTGCGAGCAGCTCCCTGATCCTCTTCTTCGGCCACTTCTCGAGGAAGAGCCTCCAGTCGGCGAACTCCCGCTCCTCCTTCGGTGCCTTCCTGGTCTTGTGCTCCTCGTGAATGACCTTGGCATTCGGGCAGGAAGTGAGGTACCAGCGCTCCGAGAGCATGATCCTGAAGCAGAGGTCCTGGTCTGAGAACGAGACCTTGAACCGCTCGTCCATCGGACCCACGTCGTCGAAGCAGGCGCGCCTCATGGCGAAGGTGGTGGTCGAGGCGCCGATCATCTTGCCCGGGATGTACTCCTTAGGCGCCCTCACGCCGAAGGTCCACCAGCCGCCTATCCTGAGCCTCCTGAGCATGAACATGGGGGCACGGTTCTTCAGGCACCCGATTACGAACCACGGGAGGCTCATGTGCGCCCAGCCGATGTTAGGATGGAAATCCGGCGCCTTCGCGACGGCGGCGGCGTAGCCGAGCCTCTGGTCGGAACGCATGCAAGCCAGCAGCTCCGAGAGCGCCCCCTTCTCCGGGTACGCGTCGCTGTCCATGCACATGACGATCTCGTGGCCCTCTGCGGCCCGTATGCCGGCGTTGATGGACCTGCCGAACGAGAACTCCGGCCCCGACGACTCGACGAGGATGACCCGCAGCGGCAGCTCGGCGGCCGATGCCAGATGGTCGACGCACCGCTTCGTGATGTCGTCCCCGGCGTCCTTGACCGGTATGACGACCGCGGCCCTGTCCTTCCCGGACGGGCCCACCATCCTCTCCTCTATCCTCATCCGATGCCCTCCGAGAGCGAGTCACGATATAAACCTGACTGGTCCTGGGTGTGATTCCGGGCAATCCTCTTATACCGACAAGGCCGTTGGCTCCGAAGACGAAGAACAGGGTGACACTCAGATGGACGGCGGCATCAAGAAGTGGTTCATGCTCCAGATGTGGCGGATACAGCAGGTCGCTCAGATAGTCACGATCGCCCTCCTCGCGGCGAACCTGTCCCTCACGGTCTTCAACTACATGCAGTGGCGCGAGGGCCCGTTCGAGAGCCCGTACACAGGCGTCCCGATCATAATGCTCCTCCTGGTGCTCATTGTCTGGGGCGTCGCGATAATCTGGGACATCCGGATGAAGATGTGGCGCGAGCAGGCGACCGTCCTCATCGAGAGGAACCCGTACGTCAAGGAGAAGATGTCCTCGAAGGAGGTCGCGCTCATCAGCCTCTTCAACCTCCCGCTCGTCGAGAAGCTCGCCGAGGACGACCCGAAGTTCAAGCCGTACGCGGAAGGGCTCAAGGCGTGGCTGAACAAGGCCATGGAGCAGGACGCGAACATCAAGAGGGACGTCGACGACATCTTCAAGCACATAGGTCAGGACTCTGGCGCCGTCATGCCGAAGAAGAAGTAGGCATCAGCCCGACCTGACCATTATCCTCAGCCCGGGACCGTCGTAGGCGACCTTGTACCCGGTCTCCTCCGGGTGAGGGGGCCCGTCGAACAGCATGAAGTACTGCGGCTCGGTCCCGACGAGCTCCTTCGTCAGCTCGGCCATCCTCCTCAGGGAGACGTGGCCGGCCTTCCTCATCCTGAAGCTCACCTCTATCCCCTTGGCGTTCGGGTTCGTTCCCAGGCACCTCACGCCGAGCTCGTACGGGAGCGAGTAGTGGACGGCGTTCGAGTAGACGACCGCGTCCTTGAGCTTCTCCCTCCAGTCCCCTGGAATCGCCTTCATCGCCTGCATCAGCCTCGCCGCCTGGTCGCCCTTGACCGTCCTCCTCAGCTGTACGAACGTGACGGCCGACAGGCCGACGATGACCATGGGAACGAGGAGGTGGACCGCGGCCCAGTCAGGCCCCGAGGCCTCCGCGAAGAGCATCACCAGCAGCGCGGACGGGATGGTCCCGAACGCCATGTGCCTCCATGCGTCCCCCCACGGCCAGAGCGACGCGATGGCGAAGACGCCCAGGGACCATGCGCAGAGGAAAGCCGTCACCTCGGTCAGGTCCATGTAGAAGACGATCCACCATATTGCGATGACCGGGCCGGCGAAGGAGAGCGGGTCGCTCTTGAGGTTCCTGATCGGCGACGGGAGCCCCTTCCTGCCCGTGGCGTAGTCCCCGTGTCTGGTGTGGACCCTGATGAACCCTATGTGGTCCTTGAGGACCCGGGTGACGTACCTCCCCCTCGTGACGAGGACCGCGAGCGCGAACGCTGCGGGCAGGGCGAGGAGGAGGGTCAGCCCTGTCGTCTGGTCGAACCACATCGCCGTGACGGATATCGCGGGATGGACGACCAGCAGCGTCTGGAGGCTCATCTTGTGCGAGAGCATCACGACGGTCTCGGCGACGACGATGAAAGGCAGGAGCAGGACGTCCGGTTCCTTCCAGTACAGGAACCCCACGAGCAGTGCGAAGGAGAGTGCGAGGCCGCCGATCGGTCTCGGGTTGAGCGATGCGCCCTGGAGCACGGCCATGGGCGAGACCGCGACTATGATCGCGGGGACGATGGGGTCGTCCAGGCCGATCTGGTCGGCGAGCGTGTAGACCACGAGGATCGAGAGCGCGTCGATGAGAGGTGCCAGATACCTGAGCGCGAACCTCTCGTGCCTCCAGGCGAACGGCGCCAGAATCAGGTGGAGGAGCGGCGGGTAGCCGTAGGTCCCTTCGGGGACCATGTATGTGTCCTTCACGGGGAGCCTGTGTTCCTTGCTGATGGTCCTGGCCACGAGCAGATGGTAGTAGGAGTCGTTACCGTAGTGGCCCTTCTTGATGCAGGGTATCGCCCTCAGGACGAACGCGAGGGCCATCACGGCCACTAGAAGGATGACCTCGAACAAGTCCAACCGAGCACTCTCCGCCCTACGGGCCGGGATAGCCCCTGGCCGCGATATAGCGGTTTCGGGGACCGCCCATCCGTTCCAGCGATGGCAAGTGCTTTGTACGGGGATTCAGCTTCAGCGTCGCTCAGCAACGGGCCGGTGTTCTCTCTGTTCGGTACCCTAAGGACCATCGCAAGGGACGACGGGCTGGAGGTCCTCGTCAACAGGATGGTCTGGCACGTCGTCTGGTCCTTGGCCGGGCCGGTCCTGGGCCCCGCCGCGGTGAAGAGGTTCAGGGCGAGGGCCGAGGGCGCGAAGGACTCGGGGGCCGCGGTCGACCTGGTCATGTCGTTCAAGTTCCTCGGGGCGAAGATCCCCGCGCTCCAGGTCAAGGAGGAGATCGCCGGGTTCATGGACTGGGTGCGGCCCAGATCCCCGAAGATCGTCCTTGAGATAGGGACCGCGAGGGGCGGGACGCTCTTCCTCCTCACCAGATGCTCGGCCTCGGACGCGAGGATAGTCACCGTCGACTATCCGCAGGGGCCATTCGGGGGCGGATACCCAGGGTACATGGCCCCGTTCCTCAGGGCCATGGGCAGGGACTCCCAGAGCATAGGGCTCGTGAGCGGCGACTCCCACGCCCCGGGGACGCTGGACGAGGTGAAGGAGCTCCTCGGCGGAAGTGCGGTCGACCTGCTGTTCATCGACGGAGACCACTCCTACGAGGGCGTCAGGAAGGACTTCGAGATGTACTCGCCGCTCGTGAGGAGGGGCGGCCTGGTCGTCTTCCACGACATAAGGGCCGGCCCGGAGAGACGTGTGGGCGGCGTGCCCGTCTTCTGGAAGGAAGTGAGCGCGAAGCTGGAGCACACGACCTTCGTCACCCCTGCGGAGAACGTCGGCTGCGGGATAGGCGTGATCGTGATCCCCGAGTAGGACATCCGGGCGGCTCACATCCTGCCCTGCTTCTCCCTGCGCATCAGGACGATGACTATGGCGATCACGACCGCGGCCGCTATGGACGCC
>JALOTO010000061.1 GCA_025457845.1 Thermoplasmata archaeon
TACGGCCAGAACGTCAGATACCAGTACACCGAGGACGGCGGGTACGACGCAGTGCTGTCCGTGGACGACCACCACGTCGGAGTCGCGGGCTCGAGGCCCGTGACCCAGGGAGCGTATGTGGTCGTCTCACAGAACGGCCCGCCCACGATCACCGTGGACGACTTCGCCGACGTCGAGGCCAAGCACCCGGAGACTTTCACCGTGTCCGCGTCAGACCCCGACCCGAGGGATGTACTCAGGTACACCTGGGACTGGGACGACGGGACGATATCCGTCACCGACGTGCCCACCGCTGACCACACGTACAACAGCAGAGGCGCGTACACCCTGACGGTGTGGGTCGACGACATGACCGGGCTCGACGGGCACAACAAGTCCGAGACCGGGCAGGTGGCCGTGGTCACGTCTGCGCCCAACAAGGAGCCAGTCATCACGGAGTACACAGTGTCGAACACCGCCCCGTACACCGGCGAGGTGGTCACCTTCACCGGCGTCGCCGCGGACCCTGACGGGAACGCGCTGACGCTGACGATCACCTTCGGTGACGGCACGAGCGCGGTCGAGGAGTTCGACGCGTCGCCCGACAACACCCAGAGGACGATCGAGGTGACGCACACGTACACGGTCGCCCAGACCTACACGACCTACTTCACCGTGTTCGACGGGATAGACACGGTCGACTCGATGGTGCAGGTCGTCGTGAGCCCGAACAGCGACCCAGTGATCACTGACCTCGAGGACGAGTACATCGACACGGGCGTCTCTGAGACCTTCACCGCATCCGTGTTCGACCCGGACGACGACACCATGACCTTCTACTGGACGTGGGGCGACGGCACGCCTGGGACAGTGACGGCTGAACCGACGGCGACGCACACCTACGCCGAGTCAGGCGCGTTCCAGTACAGGCTGTACGCTGACGACGGCCACAGCCACAACGTGAGCGAGCTCGCAGTGGCCTATGTCAACGCCGTGCCAGCCCTTGAGCCGCTGGACCCGGTCACGGTCGACGCCACGGTCGAATGGACGTTCTCCGCCGAGGCGAGCGACCCCGACCTGATGGACATCCTGACCTACAGGTGGACCTTCGGGGACGGGACCGCGACGACCGACTGGAGCGAGGCCAGCACCGCGGCCCACACCTACGCATCGTCTGGCACGTACACCGTAAGGGTCGATGTCACGGACGGCTTCTCGCTGGCGACGCACACGATCTACAGCGAGGCGACCGTCACGGTCACGGACCCGGCGGTCGACGACCCGCCGACCATAGTGCCTCTCGCGGACATCGAGCTCACGGTCAGCGAGGAGCACACCTTCACGGTGAGCGCGAGCGACCCAGAGGGCCAGCCCCTGGTCATAACCTGGGACTTCGACGACGGCACGGGCCTGTTCGTCGGGGCGTCCGTCGTGCACTCGTTCGACACGGTGTTCGTCTACGACATAGTGGTCCACGCCGACGACGGGACGACCAACGTCTCCGACACTGCGCAGGTCACTGTCGTCGGGGACCTGCCGCCGGTGGCCGACGCGGGCGACGACCAGACGGTCAACGAGGACTCCCTGGTGTACTTCGACGGCTCTGGGTCGTACGACGACCTGGACCCGCCGGGCATCGCTGCCTACTACTGGACCGTGTACGAAGGTGCGACTTCCATCGCCTCCATGATAGGCGAGAGCCCGACGTACGAGTTCTCCGACCCAGGCACCTACACAGTAGAGCTGGTGGTGGAGGACAGCACCGGGCAGCTCTCGGCCCCGGATGAGGCCGTGATAACGGTCCTGGACGCCACCGCCCCGACGGCGGTGGCGGCCGCAGACCCGACGGCGGTAAGCATGGGCGGCACCGTGGACTTCGACGCGACGGGATCGACCGACAACGTGGCCGTTGTGGCATACGAGTGGTCGTTCTTCGACGGCGTGGCCTCGGTCGAGTACAGCACCGCCACCGCGTCGCACCAGTTCGACGTCGCCGGGACCTTCCCGGTGACGCTGACCGTGTGGGACGCTGAGGGCAACTGGGACGAGGACGAGCTGACCGTGACCGTCGCGGACACCGAGGCACCGATGGCCAACGCTGGCGCTGACGAGGAGATCAACGTCGGCACGGCCCACACCCTGGACGGCTCCCTCTCCACGGACAACGAAGGGATCGTGGACTGGGACTGGACCTTCACCGACGGCACGGCGCAGTCGCTGACCGGTGAGATGGTGGACTACACCTTCGACAACCTCGGCGAGTTCGTCATAACGCTGACCGTCACGGACGCGGCCGGCCTGACCGACACCGACACCGTGACGATCACGGTCTCGGACCTCGAGGCGCCGCTAGCCGACGCGGGCGCCGATGTCTCAGCGGTCGAGGGCGACACCGTCGACTTCGACGGGAGCCTCTCGAGCGACAACGTGCTCGTCACGAGCTACGAGTGGGTGTTCACCTACGACGGAAGCACCGTCACCCTGACGGGCGCCACGCCAAGCCACCTGTTCGAGATCGCCGGGACCTACACGGTCACCCTGACCGTGATGGACGCCGCGGGCAACTCCGACACCGACACGGTGGTCGTCACGGTCACGGAGGCGGCGGTCAACGAGCCGCCGGTGGCCGACGCGGGCGCCGACGCGAGCATAACGGCCGGCACCGTTCACACATTCGACGGATCTGGCTCTTCGGCGGACGTGGCCAACTACACCTGGACCTTCGTGTACGACGGTGCGACGGTGACGCTCTACGGCGTCGGCCCGTCCCACACCTTCGGCATAGTCGGCGCCTACACTGTCACATTGACCGTGGCGGACGCCGAAGGCCTCACGGCGACCGACACGGCGGTCGTGACGGTCACCGAGGTGCCGAGCGGCGAGAACGAGCCGCCGGTGGCGGACGCGGGCGACGACATCGAGGCGGTCGCAGGCGACACCGTGGACTTCGACGGTTCGGACTCCACCGACTCCGACGGCACGATCGTCGAGTGGGTGTGGACCTTCGAATACGACGGGGAGACCGAGACCCTCGAGGGCGAGACGGCCGAGTTCCAGTTCGACGAGCCCGGGACCTACACGGTGACGCTCACCGTGACGGACTCGGACGGCGACACGGACACTGACACGGTCACGGTGACCGTCGAGGCGGAGGAGACCCCGACCGAGCCCTCGTTCATCGAGGACTACTGGATGTACCTGGTGCTGCTCGCGGTCATCGTCGTGGTGGCCGTGGTGCTCCTCCTGATGAAGCGCGGAGGCAGCAAGGGCGCATCGTCGGGAGAGGGCGTCGAGGGCATAGACCAGGGCCAGTCCCCGCCGCCGTCGGGCTAGGCCCAGAAGGCGATAGGACGCGAAACCCCTTCCTGCAAACCTCTTAACTTCTTATCCATCCGCTGGCTGAGAACATGCTGGGCGGGCATGCGCCCGCCCGCGGGCATCGTCCGGGGGACGTCACTCGGCGTCGTCGTCCGGAGGCGGCGGCTCCTCGTTCGGGCCGGCCTCCAGCGCCACCATCGAGATCATGTCGAGCTGCAGGGACGTGTGGAGGTAGTCCAGGTTCTTGTCGACGTGCGGGGAGTACTTCGAGACCGCGTCCTCCTCGAGCATCCTGGCGAGCATCGAGTCGATCCTGTTGGACGTGCGCGGGTCCCTCTGGAGGATGCCCCCGCTTAGGGTGAAGAACGACGGCCCGAGCGTCCTCTTCCTCGTCGATGAGGCTATGGATTCCAGCCTCTCCTCGTGTCGGTCTACCACAGGCTCGCCGAGTCGGATTCCCCTGTCCAAATCCCATCCCTCTGGAGTGCTAGGATATGTATCTGTCGAATTGTATATATAAGTTCGGTAGGAGCGTGGGGCCCCCCTCTGAAAGACGTTCAACCGCGGCTCTCTCGGGCCGCCAGGACCGCCATCCTCGTCGCCTCGCGGACGAAGCCAGTGCACCTGGCACTGTGCTCCGGGGACTTGAAATCCCCCTTGTTGAGGTCGCGGCACCTCACTGACCCGAACGCTGCGGCGAAACCCTTGAAGAGCGCGTTGGCCGCGTCGTACGCTCTGGCCTTGTCCTCGCCAGGGCTCGTCCTCCCGACCGCCGCGCCTATCCCCATGACCCCGCCGGCGAGCGCCCCGCAGATGTCCTCGGCCCTGCCGACGCCGCCGCCGAAGGGCGTGGCCATCCTGAGGCAGGCCTCGGGCGTGTCCAGCCCCTGAGCCAGGCAGACGCCCCTGAGCACAGACTCGGCGCAGTTGAAGCCACCAGCGAAGCAGGCGGAAGCGTGCTCCACCCCTTCTTCGACATCCCTCATGCATTCTCACCCCTTCAGCGGGCTCTCGTCGATCCTCAGGTACGGGTCGGTCGCATCCATGGACGCCGTGACCCCTTCTGGTATCACGAGCTTCATCGCGCCGTGCCCGCAGCACAGGCCGGTGAACGAGGGCACCTTCGCGAGGCCCCCTATCCTATCCTGGATGACCTCCTCGAGGCTCGGCCCGGGCAGGTCCCTCTTGGTGAAGCTGGAGACCTGGCCGAACACTATTCCCGCGGCCTTCTGGAGCTTCCTGGCGAGGAGCATGTGCGTGAGGAGCCTGTCGATGTCGTACTCCGAGACGTAGACGTCCTCCATGAACAGTATCCGACCGTCCGTCCTGACCGAATCCTCGGTCCCGAGGGTGTGGGTGAGCATCGAGAGGTTCCCGCCGACCGTCCTGCCCCTGGCCCTGCCCGGCACGACCGTCCTCAGGAGCATGCCCCTGGGCGGGTTGTCCAGCCTTCCCCAGGGCTCCGCCTTGGAGAGCATGGAGATGGCCCGGTCGATGTTCTCCTTCCCCGCGGGCGGGTCCTTCTCCGGGTTGTCGCCCGCGTATCCCTCTATCGAAGGGCCGTGGAAGGTGACGAGGCCCGTCCTCTGGTGGATCGCCACATGGAGCGTCGTGACGTCGCTGTACCCCATGAAGATCTTCGGGTTGTCCTTGATCGTCCCGAAGTCCAGGAGGTCGAGGATCCTCATCGCGCCGTACCCTCCCCTGGAGCAGAACACCGCGCTGACCTTGTCGTTCGCGAACATGTCCGTGAGCTCCCGCGCCCTCGCGTCGTCCTTGCCGGAGGAGAATCCGGACCTAGTGAGGTTCCTGGTGCACTCCCCGAGGACGACCCTGTACCCGAGCTCCTTCAGGTAGTTGACGGCCTGGCCGAGCCCGAAAGGCTCCGAGAACCCGCAGGGCGAGACGATCCCGATGGTCGCGCGCTTCTCCAGCTTGTACGGTTTCACTGTCTTCAAAGTCCGACCCTCCAGGTGGCCGGAGTGACGAATGCGGACTTAAATGGTGCGGCGCGCTGGGGTCGCGAGCCGCGGGCGGAGAAGTGTGGGGTTTGGGGAAGAAGGGTTTTCGGCGCTCTCAGGCGTACACGGCCTCCGCTTCCTGGGAGACTATGTCCTCCGGGGAGGGCGCGTCCTCGATCTCGGCGCTGATCTCCATGAGCCCGAGCTCTATGTCCGCCTTCAGGTACTCGAGCTCGTTCAGCACGTCCGCGCAGTCGACGTCGTGCTGTATGTGCTCGAGGTCCCCCGCCAGCCTCTGTATCCTCGCCCTGTTGGAGGCGAGGGTGGCCAGGACGTGGTAATCGTCCGGGTCGTTGCTGGAGGCCTTGAGCGTTCTCTGCTTGGTCATCGTGTTCCTGCCGAAGGCTCCGACGTTGCACAGCGCGATAGGGACAGCTAGTCTCCTCTTCATCTTGGCATCCCATCCCGTCGTATGACGATTGTCTGACAATATCTACTTTATCCTATATAAAATGTTCCGGGGCGGTGGGCTCACTTCGGGACCTGCCCTGCCAGCAGGTTGGCCTTCCTCTCCAGGTCGGCTATCCTCCTCTGGAGGGCGCGGATCTTGGCGTCGTACCTGGCCGCCTGCTCCCTCAGCTTCGCCGCCTTCGCCCTGATCTTCGCGGCCTTGGCCAGCTTCTTCGTGGACGCCCTGTAGTCGTTCGCCTTGGACGAGTACTTCCTGGCAGCCTTGACCGACGACATCGTATCCGGCTCAAGACCGGGGTGTGGCGATATGAACCTTCGCCCACCGTTCTCGGCAGGCGTGGCCGTGAAAAGTGAATAATACGGGACGGGGATGCGCCCCGTGGATGAAAGCCTACTTCGAGGCATATGGCTGCGCCCTCAACGTCGGGGAGACCAGGGAGCTCGAGCGCCGGCTCAACTCCCTGGGGTGGGAGAGCGTCGGCTCCCCCGACTCCGCGGACCTGGTCGTCCTGGGGACGTGCGTCGTGGTGGGCAAGACGGAGCGCAACATGCTGAAGAGGATCGCTGCCCTCTCGGCCGCGCCGAGGCTCATAGTCACGGGGTGCATGGCATCGGCCTACCGGGACAAGGCCGAGGCTGTGGCCCCACGCGCCGAGTTCTCTCCGCCCGGATCGCTCGATGCGCTCTGCGGCTCGTTCTGCAGCGTGGGCCCCTCGCACAAGACGCCTGAGCCGGACGCCTGCGTCACGGTCCCCATCGCCACCGGCTGCATGGGGTCGTGCTCCTACTGCGCGACGCGCCTGGCCAGGGGTGGCCTGAGGAGCAGACCCGTCGCGCGTGTCCTCGAGGACGTCGCATCCGCCGTGAGGGGCGGGCCGAGGGAGGTGCAGCTGGCCGCACAGGACACCGCCTCATACGGGCTCGACATCGGCGCCGACCTCCCGGGCCTCGTGTCGAAGGCATGCGCTCTCCCGGGGGAGTTCAGGGTGAGGGTGGGCATGATGAACCCCGGGAGCGCCGTCCAGGCCCTGGACCTCGTCGCCGACATGTACCTCGAGCCGAAGATGTTCAAGTTCCTGCACATGCCGGTCCAGAGCGGCAGCGACCGCGTCCTGGGAACCATGTCCAGGGGCTACTCGGCCGCCGACTTCCTGCGCGCGGTCGGGACCGTGCGCTCCAGGGCGCCAGGCCTCTCGCTCTCCACGGACGTCATCATCGGCTACCCGGGCGAGACGGACGAGGACCATCGGGCGAACATGGAGATCATCGAGAGGTGCCGGCCGGACATAGTGAACGTCACCAAGTTCTCCCCGAGACCCGGCACGCCGGCTGCGGATGCCCCGGGGCGCATCCACGGCAGCGTAGTGAAGGAGCGCTCCCGTGAAATCACCGAGGTGAGGTTCCGCATAGCGCTCGAGATCAACAGGTCGTGGGTCGGCCGTGAGATCAGGGCCCTCGCGACCGAGGAGGGCAAGCACGGCACCACCATCCTCCGCACGGACGAGTACCGCCAGGTGGTCGTCCCGGGCCGCCTCGGCATGGGCGCGTTCCACCGCATCCGGGTCGACGACGCGACCCCGACGTACCTCATTGGCAGCAGGGGGGGCTGAACGTGGAGCGCAGGACGTTCCTCTACCTGATGCTGGCTGTGACCATAGTCATCTGGGGCGCCTCGTTCGTGATCGTGGACATCGCGATCAGGGAAGGCTCCTCGCCGTCGATGATGGCAATGGCGCGCTTCATCGTCGCGTCCTCGATATTCCTTGGGTACCTGATCCTGAGGAGGCCGCCGAGGCTGGCGAAGGTCGACAGGCGCAAGTTCCTCTTCCTCGCGTTCATCGGCATCGGGGTGTACTACACGTTCCAGTACTACGGGGTCAAGCTCGCGGGGGCCTCGATCTCCTCGATCATAGTCATGCTAGTCTGCCCGGTTGCCATATTCGCGATCTCCGCCTGGAAGTACAAGGAGAGCGTCTCCCATGTCCAGAAGCTCGGACTTGCCGTGTCCGGGGTCGGGTGCTTCCTGGTCATCACGAACGGCTCCCTCGCCTTCGCCTCGAACAAGGAGGTCATAGTGGGCGGCCTGCTCGGCGTGGTCTCCGCCGTGCTCTGGGCCGTGTACACGCTGGAGGGGAGGAACGTCGTCAAGAAGTACGACCCCATGACGAGCACCGCGTACATCACGATACTGGGGACGTTCATGGCCGTCCCCTTCGCCGCGGCGGACGCGACGATGACCGGACAATCCTTCCCCCTGAGCTTCTTCCTCGCAGCGCTGTACCTGGGGGTCCTGTGCACGGTGATCGGCTACGTCTTCTGGTACACGGCGCTCACCGGCCTGGACGCGAGGACGACCGGGAGCGTGCTCTACTTCGAGCCGGTCGTGACGGTGATGGTCGCGTGGGCCGTGCTGGGCGAGATGATCGGGTGGGTCTCCGCCGTCGGGAGCTTCGTGACCCTCATAGGCGTGGTCATCCTGTCCAGGAAGTGAGTCTTCTTCGAAACCGTTAATATCCAGCTGTCGCCATCAGGCAGTGTGACACACGGAAGCCCCGTGGTGTAGAGGACAATCATGCGGGCCTTTGGAGCCTGCGACG
>JALOTO010000062.1 GCA_025457845.1 Thermoplasmata archaeon
GAGGCGATGCGTTCGCTATAACGCGTGAACGTGGACGGCCCCTGCTGAAGGGCCGATTCATCCCTGACGCCGCCCTCACCCGACACCAATGTTGGATGGCATCACTGGCGTGCGATATAGGGTTTGCGCCTTGGGTCCGGGATCCACGGGCCCAGGCGATCGCCTTGCGGATCAGAACTTCTTGAAACTCTCCTTCTTCGCGTTGCAGATCGGGCAGGTGTCCGGCACGGTCCCTTCCATCGTGAACCCGCAGACGGGGCAGACATACACGTCCCCGAGCTCCATGTCCTTGCCCGCCTCCGCGGCCTTCTTCGCCTTCTCGTACATCACGGCGTGGACCTTCTCCGTCTCGAGGGCCCAGTGGGTCGTCCTCACGGCGCCCTTCTCGCCCTGGTGCTCGGCCGTGGCCTTGTAGGCCGGGTACATCTCCTCGACCTCGAAGTTCTCGCCCTCGATGGCGTGCTCGAGGTTCTTGACCGAGTCCTGGACGTTGCCCAGGGTGCGCCAGTGGTTGGTCGCGTGGACCTTCTCCGCGTGGGCCACCGCCCTGAACAGCTTGGCGATGTTCTTCTTCCCCTCGGCCTCGGCCTTGTCGGCCCAGATCGTGTACTTCATGAATGCCTGGCTCTCGCCCGCGTACGCGTCGTACAGGAACCTCTCGGTCATCTTGTGCATCTGCTCAGTCCTCACTTCCACCCTTTGACCAGGATGATCGCCCGCTCGACGGCCTTGAGCGGATAAAGAGTTTGTCCCGACCTCGGTGGGGCGGGCCACGCGCGCATGTGGGCGCACGCACTGCACCGCGGATGCCTTGATATGCGACGACGCCTTTCGCGGAAGGGACATGGACCCGTTCATGCACCTGCTGCTCCCGCTGCTCTTCCTCCTCGCCCTCAGGGTCGACGCGAAGAGGGCGGTGCTCTTCGCCCCCCTAGCGGTCCTGCCGGACTTCGATTCGCTCTTCGGGCTGCACAGGGCCCTCGGGCACAGTTTCATACCCATCCTAGTGGTCCCTCTGGCGGTCGTAGCCTATGCCCATTTACGCAAGAATGAATGGTATGCGGCTTCATTGGTCGCACTTTTCTACCTCACATCGCACGTCGTGCTCGACCTCGGGGGCGTGGCGTTCCTATGGCCCTTCGTGGAGGACCAGTTCTACTTCGATCCGACCATCACATTCTCCATGGCCGGAGGGCTGCACCTCGACTTCGACCTGGACTTCGGCATGAGGCCCCTCCCAGACATGGGGACCACGAGCTTCCTGTCGGAGGAGGGCTCAGCCCTCCTGCTCCTAGGGGCCCTGGCGGCAGTGGTCTACAGGTCGGAGGCGGCCAGGGCGCTGAGGGGACTCTGGGACATAGTCAGATCGCTCCCTGGCCTGGTCAGGGGACTTATTTGAGGCCATCGCACGCGCGTGCGTGACTGGCATCGGCGACCTGCGCCGGGGGGTCCGACCCAGCGGACGGCCATGGCGTTATCACTTCCGAGAACGGGGTCTTGACGGTATAAATACCAACGGGCCCGCTTGATTACTCCCACCAAGGGTTTGAGAGAGGGCATCCCGACATGGTTCTCCCGAGGAGTCGCTCGCACAACGCAGATGGGGCGCGCAGGGTGCGCGTCCCTAGGGCGGAGCCCTACATCGCCGCTTTCCTGCTCATGTTCTCGTCCCTGTCGCTCCTTCCCATCGGGGCGGCAGCGGACCCCATCGACACCGACAACCCGGACGACACGCGTACGCTCGTGTGGGACTTCGAGGACGACGACAACTACACCGCCAGCAACGTCGAGGTCGCTTCCGGCTCGGCCATGCTGCGGTTCATGAACGACAGCTACTCCGTCGACACCGCATCGGAGTACTACGACTCGTCGCTGGTCAACGTGGACACAGCGACGGTCCCGGGGTCCGTGATCCTCGACGATACCGTCACGACCACCGGCAGCCTTACGATCCAGCCGGGTTCGACCGGCATCGACTCATACATGGCCGAGGACAAGGTCAACGACAACTACGGACTCGAGGCCGACCTCAGGGTCGACTCGGAGACCGGGAGGAGCTTGAGGACGGTGCTCAGGTTCGACCTCTCCGGAGTCCCGTGGGGAGCGACGATAGACAGCGCGACGCTCTGGCTGTACGGCCTCGCGGGCAGCAAGGGAGGGGATGTTCACTACGACGTCCACGCCCTGGCATACAACACCTTCGTCGAGGACCAAGTCACGTGGAACCGCTACACCACGTCAGGGACGTGGACCACACCTGGTGGCGACTACACCCCGTACTCCTTCGCTCACGGCACGTTCGCGACGACCACCGGCTGGAAGCCGACCAACGTCACGCGCCTCGTGGACCTGTGGGTTGAAGGTGAGATCGTCAACCGCGGCATGATCATAGTGCCGGTGACCGCAGGCGGGGACGCCGTGAAGGTCTTCCAGAGCTCGGATGCCGCCGGAGCGACCCAGGAGAACCCGAAGCTCGTGGTGAACTACACCGTGGCAGGCGCCGTGGGCGCTGGAGAGTCGGACCCGGTCGGTCCGGGCACGAACGCCACATTCACATTCGCACAGTGGGGGAACTCGACCCGCTCATTGATAACCGACGAGTTCGACGAATCATCCCTCGACGAGGGGTGGAGCTGGCTGAACGACCCTGCCCTCGAAGGCGGAGCGTACGACGTCGGGGCGCACAGGTCCGGCTGGCTGCACCTCGAGGGTGCGGCGCTGACCGAGATAGTCGACGATACTATCTCCGCCAACTACCTGAGGAAGACCGTCACCGGGGACTTCGAGGCGACCGCGTCGCTGGATGAGTCCTTCTCCGACGAGGACATGGGCGCCGGCCTGCTCTTCATGGAGGACGGGTCCGACTGGGCCTACATCGCGATGACGAACACAAGCGGGACCGGTCACATAGAGGTCGTGGTATGCGAGGAGGGGACCAGCGCTGTCTCCGCGGACCTCGCCTGGCCCGCCATGTCCACCGCGTATCTCCGCGCTGTCAGGGACGACACCGGGCTGGGGATGTACGCCAGCGAGGACGGCATCGACTGGACCCTGGTGTACCAGTACGTGCCCCAGGTTGCCCTGGCCGAGAGGAACTGGATAGGCCTCTTCGTCTACTCACTCTTCAACGTCATGCCCGTCGTCGAGTTCGACTTCATCAGGGTGGAGCCCCTCGCGGAGCAGTCCTTCGAGCTCATGTTCAGGACCGGCAACTCCACCGACACTTCCGACCCCTCCTGGGAGGACTGGGGGGCGGCGGTCGGCCCGTACTCCTTCGCTCCCATCGAGCAGGGCAGGTACGCGCAGTTCAGGATCTACCTCGAGACGGATCTCGAATGGGTCACGCCCGAGTTCACGGGCCTGACCCTGTGGTGCGAGCACTACGTCCAGTCCGGGAACGTGGAGACCCTCGACTACGAGCCTGCGGACTTCAGCATGTGGTACACCCTCACCACCTCAGAGACCAGTGCCAACGGCACTGTGAGGTACTACTTCTCCACAGACAGGGGAGCCTCGTGGACCTATGCCGGGACCGGCGGGTCCTACACGATAATGTCCGCCGAGCCGACCCTCAGGGTCAGGGTGGCGCTCGAGTCCCATGACACAGTCGGCAGCCCAGCAGCGCACTCGATCACGGTCGTCTACGGCACCACGCTGTCGACCTTCTTCGTGCTCGCCCCCGCGACGGTCGTCGCCGGCGAGGCGTTCCAGGTCACGGTCTACGCCAAGGACTCCTACAACTCCACAATGATCCACTGGACAGGGCCGGTGACCCTTGAGGCCATGGACCCTACGGCCACGGTCGCGGCGTCGGATGACCTCGAGATAGGCACCATCCAGATCACGACGGGCGGGTACACGATCGTCCCCAACCAGAGGTACACAGCCGCCGAGACGATAACCGTGGTGGCCCGCTCGGGCGACGCGTTCGGGGTAAGCGAGCCCGTCCAGGTCATCGCCGGAGAGGTCGCCAGCGTGGCGATCACGCCCGACATCTCACAGATCGTCGAGCTGGACTCGGAGCAGCTGCACGCGGCGGCGTACGACGAGTACGGCAACGAGGTCTCCGACGTCATGTTCACGTGGTCGGTCTGGGGCGGCATCGGCATCCTCAACCGCACATACGGGTCGGAGGTCACCTTCACCGCCTCCGCGATCGGAGGCTCTGGCTACGTCAACGTCACTGTGGATGGCACGGTGTCGGCGTCGCTCGCCCTGGAGGTCATGGCCCCTGCCCACGCACCATTCTTCCTCTCCGCCATCCCGGACCAGCAGGTCGCGGAGGACTCCGGCTCCTGGAGCTTCGACATCGCCCCTTACGTATTCGATTTCGTCGACGAGGATGACGACCTCAGGTGGTTCGCCACCGGCGAGGACCTCGTCGAGATCACCGGCGAGAACCAGACCGGGATGCTGACGATCACGTTCTCGACCGTCCTCGACCTCTGCGGCGAGGACATCGTCCAGATCCACGTGGTCGACCCCACCGGCATGGAGGCTGTGGACGAGGTCCTGATAGACATACTCCCCGTCAACGACGGCCCGTCGATAGACAACATCGACCCGCTGGTGGTCACCGGCGGCATGCCCTATCCGTTCAACTTCAGGTACTACGTCCAGGACGTCGACACCGATTACGATGACCTCGTCCTCACGGTAGACGACGAATCCAGCGAGTACTGCCTCATCACCAGGCTCACCGTCATGCTGACCTACCCTGTCGAGATGGTCGGGCAGACCACCATGCTCGTGGTGACCGTGAGCGACGGCGCGCTCGACAGCAGCACGATCGTCCAGGTGACCGTCAGCGAGGACGCGGTCCCCGCCGTCACGGACGATCTCCCCGACGTGACCCTGTACGAAGGGGAGGCCAGGCTGAAGGAGTTCGACCTCGACGACTACTTCATGGACCCGGACGGCGACACGCTCACCTTCTCGTGCAGGTTCGACCACGTCTGGGTCAACATAACCTCGGACCACTGGGTCAACTTCTTCGCGCCCATGGACTGGTACGGCGAGGAGTACGCCGTCTTCATGGCCGTGGACATCTACAACGCCAGGACCGAGGTCGCCGTGCTCGTGACGGTCATTCCGGTCAACCAGGCGCCGTCCATCGAGGGCGTGCCGGACCTAATGGTCAGGTACGACCAGATGTTCGAGTACGACCTACTACCCTACATCGAGGACCCTGACGACCCGCTCGGGAGCCTGACGGTATCGACCAACGACTCGTTCATCTCCATAATGGGGGCCACCCTCCGCATCTCCTATCCGCACGAGCTCAACGGGACCGAGAGGCCCGTGATGATCACCGTCACCGACGGCGAGCTCAGCGCGACATGCGACATAACGATCACGGTCTCGGACAACAGCCCGCCGTCCGCGGAGCAGATGCCCGACCACCAGTTCCCGGAGGACATCCCGCTCCCCTACCCGCTCAACGGCGACCTCGAGGACTTCTTCCTCGACCCCGAGGAGGGGCAGGTGGCGGACATCGAATCCTTCGCGTGGAACGACGATGTCATAGCCAGCTCGACGCCGAGCGGGCTGAACGACTGGCTCATGAACTTCGCGACCGAGCCCGACTGGTACGGTGAGACATACGTGACGGTCAGGGCCATGGACAGCGAGGGCGCGCTGGCCGAGAAGACCTTCACCCTCACAGTGGTCTCGGCCCCCGACGCCCCCTCGATCGGCAGCATCCCGGACATATCGGTCAACCCGGGCGCGATGATCGCGGTGGACATTGCCGGCTACATAGACGACCCGGACACAGAACCCACCCAGTTCAGCTACGCCGTGACCGGGGGCAGCGAGGCGCAGTACGTCGACGTCGCCGCGGGGCTGCTGATGGTCGAGTTCCCCGAAGACTTCCTCGGCAGGGACGACAGGAGGACCGTCACGGTCACCGTCACCGTCCTGGACCAGGACGGCCTCAGCGACGACGCCGAGGTCACGATCACGGTCATCGCCATCCCTAGCGGCGGCTTCGGCACCATGGGGCTGTTCGCGATCCTCGCCATGGCCGGCATAGCCATAGGCTCGTTCGCGGTCGCCATGGGGATGAGGAGGAGGCCCTTCGTGATAAGGGATCTGCTGCTCGTCCACAACGACGGCTTCCTCATAGGGAGGCACGCCGCCCCGCAGGCAGGGGAGATCGACGAGGACGTCCTGACCGGCATGCTCACGGCAGTCCTGAACTTCGTCGAGGACTCGATGGCCACGAGCCAGGACGAGCTCAAGTCGTTCGGGTTCAGGGACTACCAGGTCCTCGTCAAGAGGGGCTGGAAGGCGTACATCGCGGTCGTCTACTCGGGCGACCCGCCCGAGGGCATACAGGCCTCGCTGGGCGCCCTCCTGGACAAGATCGAGAAGATCTACAGGAAGGCCCTCATGGAGTGGACCGGCGACATAGAGGTCGAGTTCGCCGGCATAGAGCACCTGCTCCAGGCGTACGTCAAGGACCACGGCAAGCACGCGAGGAGGGGCGACAAGGGCGTCCGCCTCTGGCAGGGCAGGAAGAAGGCCACGAGGACGGTCAAGCCCAAGCTCGCGAAGGCGGTCGAGGGCGGCTCCGAGACCGAGGCTGGAAAAGTGTGAGAAGGGTCCCGGACCGTTCGGGTCCGGGCGTTTTCTGAGGTTTGTCCGCCCATCGTCACTGGGAGGGCGGCGGCGGGGGCTCCATGGTCTGCGGGACCGCGTACCCCTGGGCCGGGACATACTGCTGAGGCTGCTGGCCGCCCCTGCGCCTCTTGAGCATCAGGAAGAGCAGCAGCCCTATCGCCACCGCGGCCGCCAGGCCGCCAGCGAGGGCCCACACCCAGATGCCTATGCCGGCCTTGCCCTCGACCACGATGGTCTGTATGACCTCCTCGTTGCCCGCGGCGTCGACGGAGTAGAACTCCACCGTGTGGTTGCCCGAACCGGTCACCTCGAACGGCTCGCTGTAGGTCTGCCAGTCACCGCCGTCGATGCGGTACATCGTGACTGAGACGCCGCTCCCGCTGTCGGTCGCGGTCAGGGTGACGGTGTACCCGTCCACCGAGGAGACCGTCACCGGCGCGCTCACGTCGACCATGAACCCCAGGGTCTGCGTCTCGCCCTCCAGGCCCGAGATGTCCACGGCGTAGAACTCCAGCACGTGGGCACCGTCCGTGCCGACCGTGAGGGTCATGCCGTCGAGCGCCTCCCAGTCGTCGCCGTCCAGGCTGTACATGATGTGCGAGAGGCCGGAGGTGTCGTCGTCCGCCTCGAAGGTCACCGTCGCCGCGCTGACGAACCAGGCGCTGTCGCCGAGCGTGCCGTTGGCCACCGCATCCGCGGTCGGGGCCTCGGTGTCGATCATTATATCCAGTGTCCTGACGGGCTCGTCGTTCCCGCCGAGGTCGTCGGAGTAGAACAGCACCGTGTGGATCCCGTCGTCCGAGACCGTGAAGGGCTCGGTGTACTCGACCCAGCCCGCGCCGTCGAGGTCGTAGTAGGTCGCGTTCACGCCGCCGGTCCCTCCGGTCGCGCTCAGCTCCACCTCGACGTCCGACCAGAACCAGCCGAGCAGGCCCTCGTCGCCCGAGAGAGTCGCGGTTGTCAGGGGCGGCTCCTCCGAGAGCACCAGGTCGCCGTACGCCTCGAGTCCGGGCGCCGCCGTCCAGTAGAACTCAGGCCAGGTGCTGTAGTCCCACTCCTCCTCGTCCAGCACTCCCGGGACGCTGTCGCTCACGCCGGCGAAGCCTATGGTGTCACCGGACGAGATCCCGAGCAGGGCCAGGGGTATGCAGAACTCGTAGAACCTGTGCGCCGCGGTCAGGCCAGGCGTAGCTCCGAAGCCCGCCATGCCCGCGAGGCCCTCGTGGTCCGTCAGCTCGGTGTCGAACGGCGAGCAGTCGTAGTCCCATCCAGACCCGTCGTAGACCCAGTGCGAGGTGTACGTGCCTGCGGTGGACGCCTCGAGGACGAACTGGTCCTCGCCGCCGACCGTCTCGACACCGTCGTTGAGCGTGTCGAACGCGACGGCGGCCGAATCGCCGTCGGTGGCGGTGAGGTCACCGACCGCGTCGATGAGCACGAACAGGTGAGTCCCGTTGTTGAGGACGTACATGCTGGCCTCCAGCCAGTTGACCGGGTCGGCATCTATGAAGGAATACTCCTCCGCCCCGAACCACTCGTCAGGGCCGACGGTGCCGTCGATGACTGGGGAAGCGTACGCCCATTCCGCCTCGATGGTCGGGACATCGGGGTCGAAGTCCAGCTGGTCGTAGGTCAGGTCGAGGTAGTAGGTCTCCTCGTCCATCGTGTTCTCGTAGTAGTCCATCAGCTC
>JALOTO010000002.1 GCA_025457845.1 Thermoplasmata archaeon
CGCGCTCGACACCCTCACGGCCGGGGATATCACGCCGTAGGCGTGTCTCTGCTTCTTCCCGACCATGTCTATCCTGGACATGAGGTCGAACATGCCCACCCCTATAGTCGACTGCTTCAGCGCCGGGCCGAGCTCGCCGTCCTCTATCCTGAAGCTCTCCATCATGAGGCCCGAGAGGTCGCCGGTCGCGAGGTTGGGGTAGTCGAGTGTCAGGCGCAGGTAGACGCCGTCCCTGGTCTCCTCCACCATCTCGTCGAGCGACGAGCTCCCCTTCCTGACGACCATGTTGGTCATCGATATCCCCGGCGGGCCCCTGTAGCTCCAGACCGAGCCGCCTCTGGAGGAGTTGCCCGTGCTGGCGACGCCCTCCTTCCCGGCGGTGTAGCTGTCGTACAGGTACGTCCGGAGGACGCCCTTCTCCACGATCCTCTTCGGCGTGCATGGAGTCCCCTCGCCGTCGAACGCGGTGCTGCCGGCGCCCCACTCTATGAGCGGGTCCTCCGATATGGAGAAGAGCTCCGAGCCGATCCTGGCCCCCTTCTTCCCCGCAAGGTAGCTCCTGCCGCGCTGGACGCTCTCTGCGCTGAGCCCTCCCGCTATGCCGTTGCTGAGTATCCAAGCCAGTCCGAGCGGGTCGATGACCACGGGGTAGTCCCCGGTCTCCATGCGGGTCTGCTTCAGGCCCCTGACGGCGCTCTCCCTCGCGGCCTTCCCCACGAAGTCGACGAACCCTCGGTCCAGACGCCTGCCCGACATCCCCTCGACGCCGGAGAACATCGCCTCGCCCGACTTGGCCACCGCCTCCGCGAACATGTCGTACGAGGTCATCCTCTGGTATGCGCTGAAGCCGTTGCTGTTGGCGAGCGCGACCTCGCTGCTGGCCACCAGGGCGCCCGCGTTGACGGAGTACATGCGAGGGTCGTCGCCGGCCACGGCGGCGAGGTCCATCACCGTCTCGACGACCTCCTCCGGGGAGGTCTCCGCCACCCGGCGGTCGTACAGCCCTGGCAGGCGCTTGACCCGGGACTTCGACGGCAGTCCCTTGAAGTCCTTGTCCGGCGTCCCGGCCTTCGCCATCGCAGCAGCAAGCGAGGCAGCACGTGCCGCCGACGCTGCCGAGTGGCCGGTGCAGTAGGCGAAGCCCATGGAACCGCCCACGAACGCCCTGATGGACATACCAGGGTCACCGAGCGTGCTGGCCTGCTTGACCGAGCCCTTCTCCATCTCCGCGGTGGTCAGCCGGGCATCGCAGACCATCACGTCGCAGTCCGTGACCCCGAGCTTCATGACCTTGGCGACCGTCCTTTCAGCGAGTGATATCATGTCGACCATCGTCTTCCCCCCTCACGCAAGCCCCGCGACCACGATGTTCTCTATGCACATGTGAGGCCCCCCGTCGGTGGTCCTCGCCAGCTGGCCGCCCTTGCCGCAGTAGCCAGGGTCCCCCAGCCGGAAGTCGTTGGCCACGCATTTGACGTTCTTGAGGACCTCGAGTATGACGCCGGAGAGGGACGCGTCCCTGTACATCTGGCCGACCTCCCCGTTCTTGATCTCGTACGCCTCGTCGCACCTGAACATGAACTGCCCCTTCGCGGGCTCGACATATCCGTTCTGAGCCCCGACGGCGAGGAGGCCGTTCCTGGTCTCCTCGATGACCTCGTCCTTCTTCCATTCACCCGGCGCTATGAACGTGTTGCTCATCCGGATTATCGGCGGGCTGCTGAAGGCCTGGGCCCTCGCCGCACCGTTGGTGGGGACGCCCATCCTGGCACCCG
This sequence comes from Thermoplasmata archaeon, assembly GCA_025457845.1. The sequence goes on from JALOTO010000002.1 coordinate 1,776, forward strand.
TCTCGAGGTTGTGCATGTATCCTTTGAGCACGCCCTTCTCGATCAGGACGTGCTTCGCGGATTTAACTCCCTCCCAGTCGTATCCGAAGTAGCCGAAAGTGCTCTCGATCGTGGGATCGTCGATGAGCGAGACCTGCTCGTCCGCGACGACCTCCCCGAGCTTCCCCTCCAGGACGCACGCGCCCGCGAGCACGGCATCGGCCTCGCACGCGTGCCCGAAGGCCTCGTGGGCCATGAGCCCCGTCAGCTTGCTGTCAAGGACGCACGTGAAGTTGCCTGCCGGCGGGGGCTTGCTGTCGAGCAGCCTGATCGCCATGGACGCGGCCTTCTCCCCCATGGAGATGGCTCCCTTCGTCCTCATCAGTTCGTGGCCGCCGACGTTGCCTACCGCGTCGTGCCCCCTCTGCATGATCCCATCCGACCTCGCCCAGGCAGAGCATGCGCCCAGCGTCCAGGTCTCCGTGGTGCGGACGACGGTCCCGAAGGAGTTCGCCACGACCCTCTCGCCCTCGAGGTCGTCGTAGCGCGCGTTCGTGCTCTTGATCCTCGGGTCGGCTTTCCGCATGGTCGCATCCTGCCCGAGGGCGAACGCGAGCTTGTCCTCGACGCGCACCTCGGTCGGGCGCTCCTTGCATCCGTACACCTCGGTCCTCCGGATGCCTTTGCGGTCCGGAATCTGGAACCTGACCTTCGCCTTGGAGCTCGACGCCTTCGCCATCTTGACAGCGGCCGCCGCGGCCTTCTTCACCTGGGCCTGGCCCAGATCGTTGGTGACTGCAAAACCCCATCCTCCGCCGATGAACGCGCGTATGCCGCAGCCGGACTCGATCAGCGAGGTGACCGTCTTCGTCTTCCCGTCCATGACGACGATGTTCGTTCCGGCCACGTTCTCGGCCCGGATGTCGGCGAACTCCGCGCCGAGCTTCCTGGCGTGCTCGACGGCTTTGACCGCGATGTCCTCCACGTGATCACTCCTGGGAGTGGTGGTGAAGGGAATCCATGATGTTTAATCTTGCGAGCGCGAATCTCACGCGCGTTCGAAATCGCAGGTGCCCTGGACTGCGTCGACGAAGACCCCGTCGTGGACCATCCCAGCGACGGCCTCTATCTCCGCAGAGAGCGACCGGTCCGCCTGCAGGGTCGGGACCTTCGCACGCAGGACCGACCGGACCTTCTCGACGGGCCTGCTGGAGTGCTGCTGGATGAAGTCCAGTCCCTGCGCAGCGGCGATGAGCTCTATGGCGACGACCTTCTCCACGTTCTGTATGATCGTCCTCGCCTGCCACGCCCCTGTGGTCCCCATGCTGTTGTGGTCCTCCTGGTTGGCGCTGGTCGGTATCGAGTCGGCCGAGGCGGGATGGACCAGGACCTTGTTCTCCGAGACTATGGAGGCGGCTACATACTGCGGGACCATCAGACCCGAGCTGACTCCCCCGTGCCCCGTCAGGAAGGCCGGCAGCCCGCTCAGCTTGTGGTCGACGAGCCTGGCGGTCCTCCTCTCCGAGAAGCTTCCCAGTTCGTGGGCCGCCAGGGCGAGATAGTCCATCACGAGCGCGACTGGCTCCCCGTGGAAGTTCCCGCCCGAGACCACAAGCCCGTCGTCCGGGAAGAAGAGGGGGTTGTCGGTGGCAGAGTTCAGCTCGACCTGGACGACGTCCCTGACATGTGCGACGGCGGTCATGCTTGCACCTATGACCTGCGGGATGCACCGGAGGGTGTAGGCGTCCTGGACCTTCGAGCAGTGCTTGTGAGAGAGAGCGATGTCGCTGCCCTTCAGCATCGACGTCATGTTCCGCGCGACCTTGAGCTGGCCGGCGTGGGGCCGCACTGCAGATATCCTCTCATCGAAGGCGGCGGACGTCCCCTTGAGGGCCTCGAGCGACAGGGCGGCGACCACCTGGGCGTTGTCCACGAGGTTGGCCGCGTCCCTGACGGCGAGGGCGCCCAGAGCGGTCATCGCCTGGGTGCCGTTGATGATCGATATGGCCTCTTTGGGTCCTAGCACCAAGGGCCTGAGGCCCTTGCTCCCGAGCGCCTTCGCGGCAGGTTCGAAACCGGAGCCGGCGTCGGCATCGCCCTCCCCGATGAGGGCTAGGCCCATGTGAGCCAGCATGGCGAGGTCTCCGCTGGACCCGACCGACCCCTGCCGAGGCACCCTCGGGTGCACGTGGCCGTTGAGCATGCCCAGGAACATCTCGGCTACTTCCGCCCTGATCCCGGAGAACCCCTTCGCCAGTGCGTTCGCCCTGAGCAGCATCATCCCGCGGACGACCTCGGTCGGGTAGGGCTCGCCCACGCCGCAGGCGTGGCTCCTGAGCAGGTTGATCTGGAGCGCGCGGAGGTCGTCGTGGGATATCCTCACGTCGACGAGGTCCCCGACCCCCGTGTTCACGGCGTATATCGTCTCGTCGGCGTCGACCTTCTTCATGAGGGAGTCACGCGCGCGGGACATCCGGGCCGCGGCATCGGCCGAGAGCCTTGCCTCCGCGCCGCCTCTCGCGACGCGCACGACAGAGTCTATCGTAAGAGATGAACCGTCGACAGTCACGCCTCTATGGTCCTCATCCTTGGCCGCCATGCTCAGCACTCCTGGGGACGGTCCTCTAATCGCTTGCAGGTATCTATACCTGAGGTAGGGACCGGGTCACTTCTGAGGAGGCTCCGGCACTGGGACGAACTTGTAACCGTAGTGTATTATCCCGGACGGGCCCTCCTCGCTCAGCTTCCTGAGCGCCATCCGGACCCGCGTGCCTATCTTGAGGTCGCACGCGTCGCAGTCAATGACCTGGCCTGTGACCTTCGCCCCCTCGTCGAGCTCGACCATGGCCACTATGTACGGCCTCTGCATCGACAGCTCCTCGAGCCCCTCGTGGACCTCGGAGAAGGCGTAGATCGCACCCTCCCCCTTGAGCTTGACCGGCTCCATCTTGCCGAAGCTCTTCCTGTGGCAGATGGGGCAGATCGCCCTCGGCGGGAAGTAGGTCTTGCCGCAGCTGTTGCACTTGAACCCGAGGAGGTTGTACCGGCTCGGGTTCTCACGCCAGTATCTCGGTGCTGTCGCCATGTCTACGCCCTCCTGAAGATGTGGACGACCGCGGTCGCGCCTGTCCCCCCGACGTTGTGGGTAAGCCCGACGGCTGCGTCCTTGACCTGTCTCTTGCCTGCATTCCCGCGGAGCTGGGTGACGATCTCGACCGCCTGCGCCAGCCCGGTCGCCCCGATCGGGTCTCCCCTGGCCTTCAGCCCACCCGAGGTGTTGATGGCTATCTCCCCTTCGAGCCCCGTCTTCCCCTCTTCGGTCGCCTTGCCACCTTGACCCTTGGGGAAGAAGCCGAGGTCCTCGATCGCCAGTATCTCGCTGATGGTGAAGTTGTCGTGGACCTCCGCGACGTCGATGTCCTTCTGAGAGAGGCCCGCCATCTTGAGCGCCCTGTTCGACGCTGCCGTCGTGGCCTCCATCGTGGTTATGGCGTTCCTGTGGTGGAGGGACAGGGTGTCGCTCGCCTGGCCCGAGCCGATGATCTCGATCGGGATCTCGGTGTACTTCTTCGCATGCTCCAGCGGACACAGGACGACCGCCGCCGCCCCGTCCGAGCTGGGCGCGCAGTCGAACACCCTGAGCGGGGAGGATACCATCGGCGACCCCAGCACCGTCTCCCTGGTGATCGGCCTCTGGAACTGCGCCTTCGGGTTGAGCGAGCCGTGCCTGTGGTTCTTCACCGCCACATCGGCGAGCTGCTCGCGTGTGGTCCCGAACTGGTGCATGTGCCTCGTGGCGATGAGCGCGTGGAGGCTGGGGAATGTCGCCCCGAGCACCGTCTCCCATTCCTGGTCAGCCGCAGAGGACTGTATCATCGACGATTCGACGTCGCTGACGTCGGTCATCTTCTCGGCGCCTCCGACCACCACGATGTCGTGCAGGCCTGAGGCGACCGCCATGAAACCCTGCCGCAGGGCCAGCCCACCCGAGGCGCCCGCAGCCTCCACCCTCGTCGCGGGGATGTGGTCCCTGGCAAGGCCGGAGTAGTCCGCGATCAGCGCCCCGATGTGCTCCTGCTCGATGAACCGGCCGGCCGACATGTTCCCGACATAGAGCGCGTCTATCATCTCCGCGCTGATGTTCGCGTCGGCCACGGCCGCCAGTCCGGCCTTGATCCCTATGTCCCTGAAAGAGGCGTCCCAGAGCTCACCGAACTCGGTGTCGCCGATCCCTATCACTGCGACTCGTCTCATGTCACTCACTCCCCAGGGTGATCTTGCCCCTGAACTTGGCGTAGGTTGCGTAGTCGAGGTACTTGGTCTTGGACATCAGCTGCTTGACCGTCGGCGCGTTCTCCCTCTTGAAGGAGGTCATCTCGTCGGTCACCGTGATGTCGAACGCGTCGGAACCCGCCCCGGAACCGTAGGCGACGGCGAATATCCTGTCCCCAGGCTTCGCCTCGTCCAGTATCGCGGCGAGTCCCAGCGGGACCGCGCCTGAGTATGTGTTCCCGATCTGCGGGACCACCAATCCCAGTTTGATCTGCTCCTCGGTGAAGCCCAGCTGCTTCGCGACCCTCGTGGGGAACTTGCCGTTCGGCTGGTGGAAGACCGCGTGGGCGAAGTCCTTCGGGGTGGCGTTGATCCTCTCCATGAGGCCCTTCGCGCCGCTCACTACGTGCTTGAAGTAGGCGGGCTCCCCGGTGAACCTCCCTCCGTGCCTCGGGTACATCTGGCCCTCCCGCCTCCAGAAGTCCGGCGTGTCGGTTGTGTACGAGTAGGTGTGGTCGATGCGGGCGATGACCTTCTCAGACCCGATGAGGTATGCCGCGCCACCGGCGGAGGCGGAGTATTCCAGCGCGTCTCCCGGTGCGCCCTGCGATGTGTCGGCGCCTATGGCGACGCCGTACTTCACAAGCCCTGCCCCGACGAGCCCCATGCACATCTGGATGCCGGCGGTGCCTGCCTTGCACGCGAACTCCAGGTCCGCGACGGTCAGGTCAGGAGCCGCCTCGATGGCCTCAGCGACTATGGTCCCCGTGGGCTTCACAGCATAGGGATGCGATTCAGACCCTACGTACAAGGCACCTATGTCCTTGGGGTCGACGGTCGACCGTCTCATCATGTGCCTCGCGGCCTCGACCGATATCGTTATCGTGTCCTCGTCCGGCGACGGGACCGACTTCCCCTGAATCATCAGCCCCTTGCCCATGGCCTTCCCATCGACTCCCCAGACCTTCCCGATCTCCTCGGGGGCGATCCGGTATCTCGGCACATATGCTCCGTAGCTCACGATCCCAACATTCATGGTATCTCCACCTTGGCCTCAACCGAGGGCGTTCAGCTTCTCGACCAGGTCGCTGGTCCCGAGCTCCGTCCTGACCAGCGGGAGGCCTTCAAGCTCCGCCAGCCTGATGGCAAGCTCGTCCACCTGCTCCGGTTTCTGGTAGACTACCATCGCAGGTTTCAGCGGGTGCGCCCTAATGGCGATCATCGGGGAGCGGCCGAACCTCACGCCCGTGAACACGAGCGCGCGCTGGCTGCTCCAGCCATATATCTTGAGATAATCGAAGGAGTTCAGGGACGTGATCGCCCTGACGCTGTCGATGACCGTGTATCCATGGATGTGCCGGTCCAAGGCGATTGCCGGCGTCAGGTTCTCGCCGTCGATCCTGCGGACCAGCTCCGACGCGGGCACCTCGTGGGAGTACTCCTTGATGGAGATGATGGAATCCGTCTTCGCTGCGAGGGAGTACTGCTTGAGCACCTTCCCTCCGTTGTGCTCGTCGATGTCGAGGAAAGAATCGACTATCTTCCGGATGGTCACTATCCCCGGCGACTTCCTCCTGCCGGCCTCGTAATCGCTTATCACCGATGGGGAAACGCCGAGGTGTTTCGACAGTTCCTGCTGTGAGATGAAGAACTGCTCCCTCCACTTCCGTATGGTCTTGCCAGGCTCCTCGGAGAGGCATATCTCCCCGGCAATCTTCTCCCTGACCTGGTCGCGCATGCTGGCGCCGAGCGACGTGCACTCTATAAATAGTTGCCGTGGCCACTAAACGGCAAAAGACGAAGAGGAGGAAACGGTCATCCGCCGGCGTCGCGGACCCCATCACGTCCACGCGCGTGCGCGGGTGACACGCTCGATCGGTCAATAGCGGCTGAGTGCCCGCGATTCGCGCGTCAATCGGGCACGATGCCAACTGCGAACAGAGTACAAGCAGGCATAAATAAGCCCCCCATTCTATCCCCCATCCGCCCGGACCGAATGGGGTAGTGGTCTAGCTTGGTATGATCCGTGGTTCGGGACCACGTGACCGTCGGTTCAAATCCGACCTACCCCACTCCCGCGTCCCGATGGCCCCGTTCCACTGGAGGGACGTGAGGCAACTCGTTCTCCTGTCCTGCGACCATCGATCCTCCCCGAAACAGTTATTTAGCGCGACAGCTGAATCAGCGCACAGCGAGGGGAGGCATGTGAGGATAACACACTCTAGACTAGCGGGAGTTGGATTGATTGTGCTATCGATGCTGGTCGCGACGAGCGCTTTCGCGCTCGCGGCACCGGCATCGAGCGTGACCAAGGAGATCACTACGGGGCCGATCGAAGATGCCGAGTGGACCGTCATGGTCTACCTCGACGCGGACAACACCTTGGAGGTCAATGGCTTCCAGGACCTGGCCGAGATGGAGGCGGTCGGCTCGACCGCCGGAGTCAACGTCATCGTCCTCTTCGACGCGTACACGTCCTTCGTCGGGTCGCACTGGTTCTACATCACTCCGGGCAGCGACCACATCCTGGACGATGGGACAGTCAAGTGCGACTGCGCAGAGATAGCCCCCGACCACAAGTGCCCGGGCGAGCTGAACATGGGTGACGGGAAGAACCTCACCTACTTCATCGAGACCGCGGCCGCATACGCGCCGGCGGACCACTACATGATCGACCTCTGGAACCACGGAGGCGGCTGGTGGGCCATCTGCGTCGACGACAGCTCGTTCCTGCCCAGCGGCAAGGCGGACAGGATGGAGATGGACGAGGTAAGGACCGCCATGCTGGATGCGGAGGTCCACTTCGATATAATGGCCTACGACGCGTGCTTCATGGGCATGGTGGAGGTCGCCTACGAGAACAGAGGCCTCGCAGACTACATGGTCGCCTCGATAACGACCATGCCAGGCACCGGATACGACTACACGCGGTTCCTGACCGCGGTGACCGGCCTCGAGGACAAGGATGCGAAGACGATCTGCATCGAGACCGTGGACGCCTACATAGAGACATACAAGACATGCACGGGCATCGGAGGCTACCCCTACGTCAGCTCCAGCGTCTTCGACCTCGAGAAGGTCGTCGATCTGGTCGGCGTCGGCAGGACGGACGCGGGGATGGACGCGCTCGGCAAGGCGTTGTACGACTACGCTGACGACTACTACCTGAGGGGAGCCATCCAGTCCTCGGAGTCCCAGACACCCCAGCTCCAGTTCATGAACGAGAACTTCCCGTTCATCGACATAGGCTACTTCGTGACCCAGCTGGGCGAGAAGATACCAGACATCGCTGCCCTGACGGAGAAGACCTTCGAGCTGCTGGACGAGGCGGTCGTGTATTGCGACTCAGTGGTCGCGGACTCCGGCGCGTGCATCAACACCTACGGCATGTCCGTGTACTACACCATCTGCTGGGAGCACCTGTACGAGAGCTACCTGACGTGCGGGCTGGACTTCGTCTCCGACACGAACTGGGACGAGTTCCTGTTCGAGTTCTCGATGGTCTACACTGAGTAGACGGAACACAAACTCTCAAACGGCATCCGGGCCGGCCTGGGGCTCCCCCTTGGCCGGACCCGGGGCATACATTTCTGGAAGAGTCGGCGGATGCCCGCGGAGGCGTGGTCCGTGGAAAGTTAATTACAGGTGCACGCCTTGCGCTCCCCGAGGCGGAAGATGGACAGGTCCACAGCGGTCAGAGAGGAGCTCTCGGGCAGCCGCGCGAAGCACTTCGTGGCGGACATAACGAGATACCACAGGATCCAAGGGTCCACGATGTACCACGAGGCCGCACTGTACATGAAGGAGCGGCTGGAGCAGGCTGGCGCCGACGAGGTCCACATCGAGCAGTTCCCCGCGGACGGGAAGCACATGTACTGGACCCACGTCTCCCCGATCGGGTGGACGGCGAGGTCGGCGGAGCTCAGGCTTGTCGCGCCCGAGGAGCGACTTCTGGTGAGCTACGAGGACATACCGCAGTCCCTCCACACGTTCAGCCAGGGGACCGGCAAGGGCGGGGTGGAGGCTGACCTGGTCGACGTCGGGGCCGGGACCTCACCGGACGACTACAAGGGCAAGAGCGTCAAAGGGAAACTCGTCCTCACGACCGGCAGGGGCCGGAAGGTCATGCTAGAGGCCGTCGGGAAGCGCGGAGCGGCCGGCGTCCTCACGGACGGGCTGACATACGAGTTCAGCGGCGTGCGCGAACACCTGGACATACCAGACGCCCACGCATACCAAGGGCTCTGGCCCACCGCGAAGGAGAAGTCGAAGATGACCTTCGGGTTCTCGCTGAGCAAGCGCCAGGGGAACGAGCTGAGGGCCCTCCTGAAGGCCGGGAAGAAGGTCCGGCTGAAGGCCGTCGTCGACGCGGACCTGCATCCGGGACATGAGGAGGTCGTCGTCGCGACCATCAGGGGACGTCAACAGCCAGGCGAGGAGGTCGTGGGGATCGCCCACCTGTGCCACCCGAAGCCAGGCGCGAACGACAACGCATCCGGGAGCGGCGCGCTCCTCGAGGTCGTGCGGACCATCACCAGCCTGATTCGATCCAAGAAGATCGAGAGGCCGAAGAGGACCATGAGGTTCCTCTGGGTCCCGGAGACGCTGGGGATCACGGCGTACCTCTCCCAGCACGAGGAACTGAAGGAGAGGCTGCTGGCGGGGGTCAACCTCGACATGGTGGGGGAGGACCAGCAGAAGTGCGGGTCCACCCTGACGTTGGAGAGGACCCCGGACTCCGTCCCGAGCTACCTCAACGACCTCATGGAATCCCTCCTGGAGGCGCAGCACGACATCTTCGACGCGCACTCGAAGCACGGCTGGCCGGGGATTTTCAGGACCCATGTCGCGCAGTACGGTGGCGGGAGCGACTACGCGGAGTTCAACGAATCGACCTTCGGCGTCCCCTGCGTGGGGTTCGTCCAGTGGCCCGACAAGTACTACCACACCAGCATGGACACCATCGAGAATGTGAGCGAGGACAGCCTTGCCAGGATAGGCTGGATAGCTGCCGTCGGCCTGCTGACCATCGCGGACGCCGACAGATGGACGGCGCTGAACCTCGCGAACGAGTCGCACACAAGGGGCATGGAGAGGCTCGCCGTTTCCGGACGCGAGGCCTCGGCCCAGCTGCTGGGGCTCATCTCGAAGGGCACGGAGCCCGAGGAGTTCTCTCGGGCCGTCGACTCGCAGAAGACGAGGCTGGAACACGTGACCTGGAGGGAGCAGGAGGCGGTCCGTTCAGTGCTCGGGCTCGCAGGCGACAGCACCCTCAAGGAGCACGTCGAGAAGAGGGCAAGGGCCATCGCCGCCCAGGGAGAGATGGAGCTCGAGTGCATACGGGAGATGGTGGACCTGGCTGAGAAGGAACTGGGCACCGTGATCCCTCCCAGGCCGAGGGAGTCCAAGGCTGAGGCCGAGTCGAGGCACCTCGTGCCCAGCAGAAGGTACAAGGGGACCCTCGCATGGGACACCTTCAGGGAACGCGTCGGGGACAAGCGAGCGGCCAGGTACGATGAGGCCGAAGAGGACGACGACGACCTTCACAGGAAGATCTACGAGGCGATGAACCTCGCGGATGGGAAGAGGAGCGTCCACGAGATCGTCCGCATCGTCTCCGCCGAGTTCGGGCCCACGGAGGCCAAGGTCATGGTCGAACTGATGAAGGACATGGACCATGCCGGCCTCGTGAAGCTGGCGCGGAAGCGTTGAGCCTTCAGACCGCGGGCAGGAGCACGTGGAACGCCGCGCCCTGCGCGTGGTCGCCGTCGACCCTGTCGTCGACCCATATCCTTCCGCCATAGTGCTCGACGATCGACTTCACTATGGAAAGGCCGATGCCTATGCCCATGCCGCCTGAGAACCTGGGCGCAAACCTCTTGAAGATCAATTCCTTCTTGTCGTCCGGAATGCCTGACCCTTGGTCGGCGACGGAGATGTCCCACCAATCCCGCCCCCCCTCAGTCACGCGTCTGAGCCCGACCTCGATCTCCACCGTCTCCCCTGAAGTGTACTTCACTGAGTTCGTCATTATGTTCTCGAAGAGGTCGTGCAACAGGTCGTTCGCCCTCACACTGGCCTGCGCCACCTCCGAGGTCACCGTCACACGTATCTTCTTCTCCGCCTTCGATTCCCTTATCTGGTTGGCGACGGAGTTGAGCACGGGGACAAGGTCGATGGTGGTGAGGTTCTCCGAACCCTTCTCCTTGATGTAGACCAACCTCCTGACCCGGTTGATCAGGGAGTTGCTCATCTCCAGCTGCTTTCGTGCCTTCGAGATTATGAGCGATCGCTCGTCGTCCCCGATGCCCTGTCTGGTGCACATCCCGAGATACAGGTCAAGAGTCGTGTTGTAGTTGCTTATGTCGTGGAACAGCAGCCGGTTCAGTACCTCTAGGTTCTCGTTGGTCTGGATTATCTCGCCGATGAGCCCCGAGTTCCTGTAAGCGAGGGAGACGGTTGAGCCGAAGACGCTCATGACCTCGAGCAGGTCCTTCTCGAAGATGCCCTCGCCCCTGCGGTCGGTGGCGTATATCACACCTGCCATCTCGTTCTCGCTGTCTCGCAGGGGGATCACGAACAGGTCGTGTCGCCGTCTGGCGTCCTCATCCTTCGCGGTCGTATCGAGGGCCTTTAGCTCACGCATCCTGACCCTCTGATCATCGGTCACCGGTGGGGCGGTCAGCCTCTCGTCGGTGAGCTGTTCCATCGGGACCCAGTAGAGGTTGTCCGTGAACCTGAACGTGACATCGCAATCGGTGTCGACCACCCGTCTCGGAAGTGGCGGGCTGACCGGTCGGTATCCTCCTGACGCCACGACCATGAACGAACTCTCCCTCGGGTCCCAGAGCGCCGCGGACGAACTGGAGAAACCGAGCTCCAGCGACAGGAAGTCAACGGCCGACGCCAGTATCCTCTCCTTGTCCCTGGCGGAGACGATGGACGCCGTAAGGTCCAGCATCTTGGCGAACATCCTTGCGCGAGTCGAGTTGGCGGTGACGAGCTGCTCCTGGTGCCTCCATAGGCTCGATAGCTCAATCGCGATGGATGCGACAGAGGCCAGTATCTCGATCTGTGCGATGGTCTCCTTCCTGATCTTCTTGCCGTCAGCCGTCTCCAGTATCTCGATCGCCCCGAGCTCCCGTCCGTCCTTGTCGAAGAGCAGCGTGTCTATGAAATCGAAAGGGTGCCATGAATCGGGCGTCTTCCTCTGCGGAATCACCTTCGGCATGTGCCAGTAGAACGCCGTATCGAAGTCGTCGATCTTGACGTGCTCACCAATCGCGAAATACGAGAGGGCTCCGACCCTCTCCGAAATCCTCAGAGTCTCCGTCCAGTTGTCCTTCGAGTACTTGACCTCGCGGATCCCATCGGCCTGTTCCTTCGGGTATCCGAAGACCGCGCGCACCTGCCATTCCCCGGTCGCGAAGTTCCTCAGGTACATCACAACTTTGGAGACCGGGAAGAGGTCCATCATCGCCTGGCCGATGACTTCGATGATCTTGCCTTCGTCCCTGTGATACAGGACTGACAAGGCTATCTCTAGGACCTTGTTCGCCAGGTCGGTGCCACCGTCACCGCCTCTTCGGTCGTCCCACCCGGGCGCGGTACTTGGCGAGTATTGAGAAGCCATCCTCACCGGGAAGTGAAGCGCGCTCCCAGGATATTAATGGAACACCGCCAGCACCCTCATATGAGAACAACCCAAGGCCAGAAAGGCCAGGCGTCGGGGGCAGGCAAGATATTTATCGAGGAAGTCGTTTCCGCAGGTCGAGCAGGTGTAATCTAGCTGGTTAGGATTTTGGCCTTCCAACTTCTCCTGAGTAGAATGAAAAATTGGAGAGGGACGAAAGCCAACGGCCCGGGTTCGAATCCCGGCACCTGCACTTTCGTTCCATTGAGTTTCAGCTTAGCCCTCTGCAATCTCTGAGACTGCCGATTGGTCTAGAGTCTACTCCTCTTCTCCATGCGCAGGTTCGTGCGTCATTGCGTATACTTCGTCGAACTGCTTCGCCTCAGCCAGCGCAAGCTGCTGGATGAAGCAGTGCGGGTGAAACTCGGCGACCCTTCTGTGTTCGTAGGTTGCGTAGTCGTCTTCCGACGGCATAGTCGTCTGTTTCGGTTTCCTTGTTCCAAACATCGTACTCACCATTCCCGCGATTCACGCGTACTCACATGCCTCAGGAACTGACTCTGCTCCAAGATGCGGACCGCTGTCGATCTCCTTCAGATCATCCAAGAGACCGGCGATGTCGTTGACATCCTCACCGAGGTCGGACATCTCGTTCACGAGATTCTCCAGATCCCTCAGCGTGTGGGTGTGAACCCATTCGATCGCCTGTGCGTTGGCAACCGCCGCCTGGCGCACTGCATTCCTGCGCTTCATTGCATCCCATCCTAACGAGTTTGTCTGACGATTTGTCAGCTGATTGGGCTAATATTCGTTCAATGTATTTATAGTTTCGTAAAATGACGCTGTCAATGTGCAGAATCGTCTGACTACAGGCCGATCCGACACATTAGAAATCTCGGAGAGATTTCTGCACTGGATTCGCATGATTTGGTGGAAACGGGCAACAGCACATGTCAACATCGTCGGACGCGCGCGTGCGACCATCCTTGTTGTCGCCGCAAACAGACCGGAAATTGTTTTATCTGGACAACCTCATTAGGTCGATAGCCAGGTGGGACACGGAATTGGGCGTGTTGGATTCGCTGTTCAGCAAGGAGAGCAAACTCTTGAACAGGGCCAAGAAGGACCTGTCCAGAGTGGACGCCCTGGATAGGAGCGGCCGCCGGCCGGAGGCCTTGGTCGAATTGGGCAAGACCACGGCCATGCTGAAGGAGAGCATGATGTTCGTCAGCAAGATGAGGAACGAGTTCTCAGAGGTCTTCGCGGACCTCGGGGCGCGCCACCTCGCTTTCGATCGCGCCCACGACGCCCAAGACGCGGCTCTAGTATCGCTTCAACTCAACCCCCAGAACCCACAGGGCATGAGCGTCGCGGGGCGGGCTGCCCTGAGACTCGGGAACCAGGACACCGGACTGGGATGGCTCAGGAACGCCGTCACGGTGGCCCCGCATCTAGCGGATCTATGGGCCATGCTTGGAGATGCACAGGAATCCATCGGCCAGGCGGAGGGAGCCATCGACAGCTACAGGCACGCCCTCGCAATACAGCCTGACAACATCCGCCTCTATGACAGGATACTAGCGCACACTCCTAGAGACACCTCGCTCATCAAGGCCAAAGGAGCCGTCCTATCGAAGCTGGGAAGGCACGACGAGGCGGCTGCCACATTCAAGGCAGGGACCGATGTCGACCCGAAGGACAAGGACATCTGGATCGGATACGCCGCCGCCCTGAACTTCGCTGGAAAGAGCGACGCTGCCCTCGCATCCCTGAACCAGGCGGCAAGGATCGCCCCGGAGGACGTCTATGTCCTCGACAACATGGGACGGATAGAGCACAAACTCGGGCTGCGCGAGGAGGCCAGAGGGCACTTCGCGAAGGCGACACAACTCGACCCTGGCAGCAAGGTCCTGTGGAACGAGCTGGGGGTCGTGCAGGAAGAGCTCAACGATACCGAAGCCGCCATAGGCTCCTTCGATCACGCATTGACGATCGACCCGAACGACCTCACGGTATTGACTAACAAGAAGAAGACCCAGATCAAGACTCTGAGATACGCGGACGCGCTGACCACCTGTGACCGGATCATCGCACTGAACCCGAGGGACCACGACGCCCAGCTGGACAAGGCCCGGGCGCTCCATGCCCTTGACAGACACCAGGAATGCATAGCATTCGCGGAGTCCACGCTGAAACTGGTTCCAGGGAACAAGAGCGCGATGAACCTGAAGAAGGATTGCCTGATAAGGCTCGGAAGACACGCCGAGGTCGTCGCATGGTGCGGCAAGATCCTGGACATCGACCCGTCGGACCACGAAGCCATGCACGACAAGGCAGTCGCCCAGATGCACCTCGGCCGACCGGCCGACGCCTCCAAGACCCTCGAGAAGGCAGTGAAGACGGCTCCGCAGAAACTGCCCCTACTCAGGACCCTGAGGGACGCCTACAAACAAATGAACGACGACGCGCGCGTCGTCGAGACATGCGACCGGATCCTGGCCATAGACCCTACCGACAAGGACGGGACCTTCGACAAGGCCGTTGCGCTGGACAGGCTGGACAAGAACGACGAGGCGATCGCGGCATACAAGCTCGCACTCAAGACCGACCCATCGAACGCCGAGGTTTTCTACAACGTCGCGGCACTCTATCTCCGCCTCGGCAAACCGGCCGAATCCCTCGACTACTCCAGGCAGGGCGTGGCCGCCAACCAGGGCAACGCCAAACTCTGGAAGATCCGTGGCGAGGCCGCGTTCGCCGCGAAGGACTTCGGCCTATCCGCGGACTCGTACAAGCGGACGGCCGAGCTCGACCACGACGACAAGGAGGCGCTCAAGGCCTTGGGGAGAGCGCTCACGGAACTCAAGAGATACGAACAGGCACTGGCCGCCTACGAGCAGGTCCTTGGGCTGGACCCGCGAGACCCTGAGGCTTGGCAACTCAAGGCCATGGCACTGGAGTGGCTTGAAAGGCACGAGGATGCGCTGGTCGCCGTGCGCGAGGCGGTCCACTGGAACCCGTCATCCCAGGAACTGCGAATGAAGGAGGCGTCCATCCTCACGCGGCTGGACAGAGGAGACGAGGCGCTGACAGCATACGATGCTGCGCTGAAGGTCAACCCGAAGAACATCACCGCGCTGAAGGGGAAAAGGGATGTGCTCAAGACGCAGAAGCGTCACGAGGACGTTGTCGCCGTGGCCGACCTCATCCTCGCGTTGAGCCCGAAGGACAAGGAGACCCTTGTCGACAAGGGGAGCGCGGCCCTTCTGCTCAAGAGGCCTCACGATGCGCTGACAGCGTTCAACAGGGCGCTGGACATCGAGAGGGACGACCTGGACACACTCGAGCTCAAGAAGAACGCCCTGAAGGAACTCGACGACCAGGAGGCTGTCGTCCACGTCTGCGACCGCATCCTGGACCTGAGCCCCAAGAATAAGCACGCGCACGCAGACAGGGCTGGGGCGCTCGAGAGGCTGGGCAGGAACGACGACGCTCTGAAGAGCTACGAGGAGGCTCTCGAGCTCGACCCGAGGGACATATTCATACTCAACAGGAAGGGGCTGCTCCAGCTGGGCGCAGGGAAACCCGCCCAGGCCGCGGAGGCCTTCGACTACGCGATAAGGCTGGACCCTAACCAGCCTTTCGTCCTGAACAACCGGGGCAGGGCGTTCCTCGAACTCAGGAGGGCGGACGAGGCCCTCAACGACTTCAGGAAGGGCATCACGATCCTGCCCAACGTGCCAGAGTTCCACGTGAACGAAGGGAGGGCGCTCGCGACCCTCGGACGGTTCGAGGACAGCATCAACTCCTTCAACGAGGCGAGGCGCCTCGCCCCCAAGGACCCGTCCGCGCTGAAGTACCTCGGCATGGCGCTGCTCAAGCTCAACCGCGTCTCCGAGGCCCTAGGGAGCTTCGACGAGGCCATCAGGCTCGGGACGGACGACAGGGACCTGTGGACCAGCAGGGCCAAGGCGTGCGAGGCCGTCGGCGACAAGGAGGGAGCTGTCTCGTCGTACTCCAAGGCGCTGGAGAAGGACCCGCAGGACCAGTCCTCGTGGTATCGGATGGGCATGCTCCACATGGAGCTCGGAAGGTACCAGCAGGCCGATGCGTGCTTCGACAAGGCACTGGACGTCGACTCCTCCAACTCCAAGATATGGATGAGCAAGGGCTTCGCCATGGAGAAGATGGAGCTCTTCGAGGACGCGTCGAGCGCTTACGACCGCGCCATAGCCCTCGACTCCAACGACAAGGATGCGTGGAAGAGCAAGGGCGCGGTGATGTCCAAGCTCGGACGCCCCGAGCAGGCGCTCAGGTGCTTCGACCACGCCCTCAGCATCGACCCGTACTTCGAGGCCGCCTCGGAGGGGCGGAAGCACGCGGAATCCGAGATCAGGAGGACCAAGATAGAGGACTACTCCAGGGCCGTCCTCGACTTCGAATACAAGAACGGGAGGCCGGTCACCAAGGAGGAGGCGTTCAAGGTGTGCGGGATCCCGTACGCCTTCCTCGGCGAGGTGCTGGACTACCTCAGCGGCAAGGAGGTGGTGAGCCTCTCGGGCATGAACAAGGAGGACTTCGAGAGGTTCGAGAGGATCTCGAGGGAGGTCCTCGTCAACACCATGGACACCAGGGACCTCGCACAGCACGGGCTCAGACTCTGCGACATCACAGTCAACTTCCCCGAGCTGAAGATCGCCACCGCGAAGAGGGTGCTCAGCTACATCCAGGCGGTTGAGGAGCACCAGTTCGGGACCAAGGTCGCGGACCAGCAGACGGACGCCCTGCTCAGACAGGCCCTGGACCTCCCGGACGAGCAGAAGACCGTCCTCGGGCTCATAAGGAACCTCGGGATCGGTGTCTACCAGGCCAAGCAGCTCGTCACGATCCTCCAGAGCTTCAGGGGAGGAGGGTTCGAGACGCCCTCCATCAAGGTCGGCTCGATCGTGAGCCAGGGTTACGGCCAGTACGAGGCATACGACGACAGGTTCGCCGGTGGCCGCAAGGAGCGCCACGAGGAGCCGAAGGCGGCCCACAGGGCGCCCCAGACACGCGACCGCGAGGAGCGCGCGGAGGAGCCGAGGCTCGGCCCGCCGCAGAGGAGGCAGGCCGACGAGGAGGAGCGCCCGCGGGAGAGGGCCAAGGGCGGGAAGCAAAAGGCGGACGACCAGCAGGTCCCGTCGGACCTGGTCGGGAGGAGATGTCTCTTCCACGGCGGCATCGCAATCGCCAGATGCGGCAAGTGCAAGGCCGTCCTGTGCAAGGAGTGCATACGCGGGTCGGACAGGTGCCCGAGATGCAACACGCCCCTGAGCGGA
This sequence comes from Thermoplasmata archaeon, assembly GCA_025457845.1. The sequence goes on from JALOTO010000002.1 coordinate 18,978, forward strand.
GAGGAGCCCGCGCCCAAGGAGCCACGGAGGAGGAGGTCCGAGCCGAGGGACGAGGAGGCCGAGGAGGAGGCCTCAGACGACGAGCGCGATGAGGAAGAGGAAGAGCCCGCTCCCAGGCGGAAGAAGAAGCCCGAGCCGGCCAAGTCGGACGACCTGAGCCGCCTCTGAGCACGCGGCCGAGATGGACGCTGCCCTTCGCTGCCGGGGGACGATGCCCGTCCGCTTCATCGGACGGTGGCCGCTCAACCGTGAAGCGTCTTGACCAGCTGGGCGAACCTCTTGCCGTACCTGATGCAGTACGTCTCCACGACCTTGCTGGGGGCCTCGATCGCGACCGGGCCGTAGTGGTCCTTCCTGCTGTCGCCCTGGACGACCATGCCGTGTATCAGGAGGGCCTGGAGGATCGCCATTATCGTGGTCTCGTTCCCCCCGCCGATGTTGGCGCTCGACGTGAAGGCGCCTCCGACCTTGCCCTGCAGTTTGCCGTGGTGCTTGACGCTCTTGTCGATCAGGTCCTTTATCTGATAGGCCATGCCGCCGTAGTAGGTCGGGGAGCCCAGGATGATGCCATCGTATCCAAGGAGGTCGTCGGCCTTGACATCCTTCACGTCCTTGGTGTCGACGTCCACATCCTCCTCCATCACACCCTTCTGGATCAGGTACGCCATCTTCTTCGTGTTGCCGCTCCTCGAGTAATAGCATATCAGTATCTTGGGCACCGCAGTCAACCCCGACGTGACGGAATGTGCCGTGTGCCCATAAGGCTTACCGAAGGAATGTTCACATACCGATTCCTCAATCAGTCATGACATGAAGGTCAGGGACATGACGAGCGCGGACCTCGACGAGTGTCAGGAGCTGTCCGCGAGGATAAGGAAGGACTCGTGGGGCAAGGGCGAGAACGAGTACTATCCGAAGGACCTCTTCGAGCAGGAGCTCGCCATGTACACCCCCGCCGTCCTGGACTCGTACACTGGCCGAATCGACCGCTTCGCCAAGGTCGCCACTGACGGACGAAAGCTGGTCGGCCTCGTGATAGGCAAGTGCGAGAGGGACACCGGGGTGGCGGACATAGGATGGATAGGTGTCGCTCCCGAGAAGCAGGGCAAGGGGATCGCGGGGCAGCTGCTCGCCGCCGCCCTGGACCACAGCAGGAAGGCCGGGTGTCACAAGGCCATCGCATACACGTTCGCGCGCCTGGATGGCGCGAACCGGATGTACGCCAGGTACGGATTCGCCAAGGAGGCTGACATGCCCGACCACTGGATGAGAATCCACTTCGTCATGTACGCCAGGAGCCTGGAGGAACAGAGCAGAGGATGAGCCCCATCAGCCTCCGTAGACGCTGGCCCGAGAGGCCGAACCAAACCTTGAAGTGCGAGGAACCTTTTACCACGGTCACCAGGGGGCTATGGCACTTGAGGGTCTGTATCCGCTGCAAGAAGGAGACCGAGGCGATCTTCTGCCCGACATGTCACGTCCTGACATATCCACCGAAGGCGCCCGACACTTCGCCGGTGACGGCCTCCGGGGAATCCTTCGAGGCGACTATCTGGCAGGGGCCAAACCGCTCCAGGGGGATCGAGGTCCCGACCACCGCCAGGGACAGGTTCTTCCTCAAGGGTTCGGAGGAGGTCGTCCTTCACATAGACGGAAGACGGACGGTCGTGAAGCTCGGCTCCGCGTTCTGGAAGAAGCCCGCGGTCATCAAGCGCGCCCTCACCGACGACGGAAGGGACCAGCTCATCAAGTTCTTCGAGAAGCACCACCTGCTCCCGCCCCAGCAGTCGCTGAAGGAGAAGGGGATCGTGGACACCATCATCTTCGAGGTGGTAACCCCGAAGGAGGAGTTCAAGATCTCCATCGCGGAGAGGCAGGAGAAGGAAGACGCCGAGGACCAGGACTAGATCAGCTTCAGCTGCTTCCCGATCCTTTCGAACGCCCCGAGCGCCTGGTCCAGGTCCTGCCTGGTCAGGGCGGCGTTCATTATCGTCCTTATCCGCGCCTTGTCCCTCGCGACCATGGGGAAGACTATCGGCAGGGCGAACACCCCGTCCTCGAACAGCATCTGGCTGAACCTCTTGGCAGCCCCGCTGTCGCCTATCATGACCGGGATGATCGGCGTCGCGCTCTTGCCCGTGTCGAACCCCATGGACCTCACCTGCTCCCTGAAGTAGTCCGTGTTGGCCCAGAGGTTCCTGACGTGCTGCGGCTCCGTCTCGAGCACGTCCACTGCCGCGAGCGCTGCCGCGACCACCGCGGGCGGGTGCGAACCGCTCAGCAGCCAGGTCCGGGACTTGTTGTATGCGAAGTTGACCAGGTCCCTGCTCCCGGAGACATGCCCTCCGACGACGCCGAACGCCTTGGAGAAGGTGCCCATCTCGACCTGGACCAGGTCCCTGCTGAGCTTGAAGTGGGATACGATCCCGCGGCCGCCGTCCCCTAGCACGCCCTCGCCGTGGGCGTCGTCGACGTAGACCATCGCGCCGTGGTCGTGGGCGATGGACGCGACCCTGTCCAGCGGGGCCATGTCCCCGTCCATGCTGAAGACGCCATCCGTGATGACGAGGATCCTGCGGTACGTCGGGGAATGCTCCTCGGCCTTCGTGAGCACCGAGGCCAGGTCATCGGGGTCGCAGTGCCGGTAAACTGCCCTGTCCGCCTTGGACAGCCTGACCCCGTCGATGATGCTCCCGTGGTTCAGCTCGTCGCTGACTATGAGGTCCCCGGAGTCCGCGAGCTGGGGGATGAGCCCCGAGTTCGCGGCGAAGCCAGTCTGATAGACCAGGGACGCCTCCGCCCCCTTGAAGCGCGCGAGGCGTGCCTCGAGCTCCATGTGGAGGTCCATGTTCCCTGCAATCGGCCTGACGGAACCGGAGCCCGCCCCATGGGTCCTGACGGCGTCCATGGCCGCCTGCTTGACCTTCGGGTGGTTGCTCAGGCTGAGATAGTTGTTCGAGCAGAGCATGACGACCTCGCGGCCGTCCACCCTGCACCTGGGAGTGCTGGGGCCTTGGAGGACCCTGAGCTTCCAGTCTATCTCCCCTTTGACAAGCTGTTCGTACTCAGTCCTCAGGAACGAGACCGGGTCCCTCTTCACCATGACCTCACCATTCTGGCTTCAGGGAAACCTTGGCGGCCTGGCGCGTGTGTATGAGCTCCATGCCTCTCGCGATGTCCCTTATGGGGAGGGTATGGGTCACGATGGATGAAAGCTTGGCCCTGAAGTCCTCCTTCTCGAGGAGCTTGTACATCTGGTCCCAGGTCTGGAACATCCTCCGGCCCGTGATGCCGTAGACCGTGGCCGACTTGAAGGTGACCGCGTTGTTCACATCGAGGGTGACCGGGTCAGGGTAGAGCCCGAGGATGGAGACCCTGCCCCCAGGGGTGAGCGCATCGAAGACCAGGTTCAGCGCCTGGGGTGCGCCGGACATCTCCAGGGCGACGTCTGCCCCATTGCCCTCCGTCTCCCTCTTGATCGCGTCGACGAGGTCGCCATACTTCATCCCGGCGTCGAGGACCGCATCAGCCCCCACCTTGTTGGCGAGACGGACGCGCACCTCCTCGCTCGCGAGCTCGGTCGCGACGACCTTCTTGGCGCCGAGCGACTTGAGGATGGGTATGGCCATCAGCCCGATGGGGCCGCAGCCTGCGACCAGGACGTTCTTGCCCTTGATGTCGTCCATGCAGTCGTGGGGGAGGACCGTGAATGTGGCGTTGCCCATGGGCTCGAGCAGCGAGCCAAGCTTCGGGTCAAGCCCCTTGGGGAGCTTCCTGGCGTTCAGCTCAGGGAGGCGGACGTATTCGGCGAAGACGCCGTCAGTGTCGACTCCCAGGATCTTCATGTCCCTGCAGATGTGCATCCTCCCTGTCCTGCACTGGTAGCAGGTCCCGTCGACTATGTGGGTCTCGGCGGAGACCGTGTCGCCGACGGCGACGGACTTGACGCCATGTCCGACCTCGACGACCCTCCCGCAGAACTCGTGACCGAACACGATCGGTAGACGCTTGAGCCGGTTCTGGGCCCAGTGGTTCCAGTACCATATGTGGACGTCGGTACCGCATATCGACGTGTTGGTCATCTCGACGAGGACCTCGCCCTTGCCCGCCTTCGGCCTGGGGACGTCCTCGATCCCGGCACCCTCCGCCCTGTTCCTCTTGACAACCGCGTGCATCCGAGGGTCACAGCTCCTGATGGGTGGGGACAAAAATGGACGTTCTTAAGATATCTGGGCCTACAGCCTAAGTTAGGTTCCCTCTCATCCGCCCGGGCCCGCGAGCACTCCCTTGGGCGGGAGCGCGGGCGCGCGGGAGCTCTCGCACACAAGGCCGATGTCGCCCGAGTAGTCGTCCAATGTGGCCAGTTTGAACCTGGGGTGGACGAATCCCTCGGCCAGGTCGGCGACCCTGAGCCAGGCAGGCAGTTCGGCCACGCCTCTGATGCGCTCGGCCTTCGCGGTCCTGTTGTACGGCCTGCTCACGAGTATGGATTCCACCCCGACCGCTCTGACCGGATAGAGGTCCAAGCCCGGCATGTCCCCGATCATCACCGCGTCCTCGCGGGCGAAGCCATGAGAATCCAGGTAGTCGGCTATTCTATGGCCCTTGTCCCCGTTGAGGAGGACCGCATCGAAGAGGTGGCGGATCCCGAACTCGTCGAGGAGGGCCTCGAGCACATCCGCGTGGTTCAGGGAGACGAGGCACAGCGTGTCCACCCTCGTCCTGATCCGCACCAGCGCATCGTACACGCCCACGTCCAACTCGAAGAACTCGATCGCCTTCTCGGGCGAAGGGTCCGCCCAGAACTCCCACCGCGACCGCCCGTCCTTTGGCACATAGAGAGTCCCTTCAGCGTCGAGGAAGATGTGTTTGAATTTGTGTGGCAGATCCGATTCGTGCATCCCTGTCATCGAGAGCGCGACCGCACGGGGAACTACTGGAAGATGCCTGATACGGTTTGACTACAAGTAATACCACATCTCGCCTACTTGTCGAGCCGTTTGCCCGACCCACAATATTATATTCGTATCGCCATTCATATTACGGTTGGACAAACTCTAAAAGGACTGAGACGCATATCGCATCTCGGGAAGAGAAATGGTCGTAGTCTTCGGAACCCTCGGATACAGGCCAAAGTCGCTGATCCCGACGCTCAAGGCGACCCCTGACGTCGAGAAGCTCGTGTTCTACTGCGGAGCGGACAAGGACGACAAGGACGCGCCGAAGCGCGTCGCCGAGGCCAAGCAGTCGGTCCTCGAATACTGCAAGGCGATGAGGATCGCGGTGGACGCCGTGGACCTCGCCGACCCCTTCGATTTCACCGGGATCGCCAGACGGATCAGGAAGGACATCCAGAGACACCGCGCCGAGGGGAAGCAGATAGGCGTCTTCAACATCGCGGGAGGCACCCGGCCGACATCGTCCGCGGCCCTCCTGGTCTGCATCCTGGAAGGGGTGCCTACGGTCTATGTCCACGACGTGACCTACGAGGAGATTCACCTGCCCCTCCTCCGGATGGAGTATAGCAGCGTGCTGTCTCGAGAGGAGCGCCAGATCCTCTCATTCCTCCTGGCCAATAGGGGCAAGGACATGACCGAGGTGGACCTCGCCAGGAGTCTCGGGAAGCACAAGGCGACGATCAACCACCACATTCGGAACCTGGTCTCAAAGGGCGCCGTACGGCTGGACAGGCACCCGAAGGATGCCAGGAAGAAGGTCATAGCCGTGGAGGAGTCGACCGAGCTCCTTCTGGGGGACGGGCTTTGAGAACGCTCGTCTCCACCTTCGGGCCAGGGGATTCCGAGAGGGTCCTCGACGCGATGCGCGCGCTCCCCTACGACCGCCTGGTGATACTCGGCGAGAGGGGGGCGGACTCAGGGACCGACTTCGAGAGGCTGTCACGGCTGGAGGCTGCCTCCGGACAGGCCGTGGAGTTCGTTGAGACGGGGGCGAGCGGTTTCCTCGACCTCGTGGAGGAGGTCACCGAGGCGCTGGTCAGGCTGTCGAAGGACGGAGGTGGGCGGAGGACGGACCTGTGCCTGAACATCAGCGGGGGTCCCAAGCTCCTCGGCAATGCCGCCCTGCTCGCCGCCTTCAGGCTGGGGATCAGGACCTACCACTGCGACGGCAAGGCGGTGAAGCTGCCGGTTGTGACCGGCGCCACCTCGAAGGACAGGTTCACTCCAGGGCAACTGCGAATGATAGAGGTCCTCGCCGACCGAAAGACCATCGCCGAGGCAGCGGACGCGATGATGCCCATGGCGAGGCAGGGGACTGAGCGCGTGATAAGAGAACTCAGGAAGGCGGGGCTGCTGGAGTCATCTGTCGTCGACGGCAGGGTCACGGTGGACCTGACGCCATCCGGAAGAGAGGTACTGCGCGCGGTCCAGCTGGACAGGCGCGACCCCCGATGATCAGTCCGGCTCGACGTCCTCGCCGCCCTCTAGGGCCATCTGGACGGACGAGTAGAGGTCCTCGAGGCCATCGTTCGTGTCTGAGCTTATGAAGAAAGCACCGCGGCCTACCCCAACGGTCTCGAGCGCCTGCAGGAACTCTGCGTTGATCTGGGACTGGGCGTCTGCGGCCTCGTCCATGACCGAGTTGAAGAGGGCGTAGTAGTCCTTGCCCCAGGTCTCCAGACGCACGCGGTCGTCATCGGAGACCATGTCCGACTTGCCGACCATCGTGATCATGGGGATGGGGAACCTGAAGTGGATGGTGGCCGCGAGCATGAGTGATGACACATAGCCGTTCGCTGTCCGGCATATCGCTGGGTCGTAGAGGAATGCCAGGGCGGACTGCTCGGCCCCGAACTCCTCGATGATGTGCTTGCTGCTCTGCCTGAAGGCGAACAGCTCGAGCTGGCCAGGAGTGTCGATCAGCACGTAGTCCGCGTCGAACTCGTCGAGCACGCTCGATACCTCCTTGATGTTGAGGGCGAGCATGTCGGCGGCCACGATCTGCGCCCCGTTGGGGCCGAGCCCGTGCTCCGCCATGATCTCCGAGAGCTTGACCCAGTCCCGTATGTCCACGTCAGGCACGTAGGGAACCGTGTCGACCCCCGGGTCGAGGTTGACCGTGATAGCGTCCATCCCCTGGTTGCTTAGCCAGACCTGGAACGCGTTCGTAAGGGTGCTCTTGCCGCAGCCCGCGGTGCCCGCAAAATAGAGGTTCTTGGTGGCCATGGTAGGTACCAGATGCGGAGGGATGGCGGGCCTGAAGGGATTCGAACCCTTGGCCAATCGGTATCTCCCACGATACCAATGGACTTCGCGGTAAGAGCCGATTGCTCTACCTAGCTGAGCTACAGACCCGCGAAACCCGCTTATACGCTCGTCATTAATAAAGCTATCGAGCTTGCCAGAGACTGGAACGGGACGGGTGCCTGGATGGAGCGAGCTGGTCCCGTGCCGGCGACAGCAGGCAGTAAATTCCGATAATTAAATATAATTACACATATTGTTTAATAGGTCAACGAGAGCCAGCAAACTCTTCGACTATGCCGTCCAGCCTCTTGGCGATGTCACGATCCAACGGTTCGGGGGTGTGAATCCTGAGTATGTGCTCGACCTTCTCCCCCGCCGTCTTCATCTGGTCCTCGGCGTCACCGTCCCCCTTCGATGCCTGGGAGACGCTCGCCCATGCGGTGGGTAGGTAGAACTTCCTCAGCTGCGTCACGGTGTGTCTCTGCGACAGGTAGGTCCCGCCGATCCCGACCTTCTTTATGAGGTCCAACGCCAGGGACGCAT
>JALOTO010000063.1 GCA_025457845.1 Thermoplasmata archaeon
TCCTCGCGGTGCGTCCGTCCTTGACCTTGATCCCGGAGAGCCTCTCAGCCTCGTTCAGGTTCGGGGTCGCGAGGGCGGCCATCGGGAGGAGTTTCGCCATCAAGGTCTCCACGAACCCTGAGGTGTGGAGCTCGCTCCCCGTCGTCGCGGTCATGACCGGGTCGACGACTATGGGGGCCTCCACGTTGCGGAGGACCGCGGAGACGGTCTTGACTATCTCGGAGCTGTAGAGCATGCCCGTCTTGACGGCGTCGAGATGGACGTCCTCGAGCACGGAGCTGATCTGCATGGCGATGTGGTCGGGGGGAATCGGGTAGATGGCGGAGACGCGGCTCGTGTTCTGCGAGGTGACGCAGGTGACGGCGGAGCAGCCGTGGACCCCGACCGCCTCGAACGCCTTGAGGTCGGCCTGGAGGCCCGCTCCTCCTACCGAATCGGAGCCAGCGATGGTGAGGGCGTTGGCCATCGGACACTTGATGGGCCACGCCTGATAAAGCACTTGTGACGGTCATGCTGGACAGGGCCGTCGAATACGTTCATATACGCGCTAGCCAATCGGAACGGTCGCCATGAAAGCAGAGTCGGGTCACATCGTGTTCAAGGAGAAGTTCAAGTGGAAGGACCTCGACGACGTGTTCGAGGAGCTGCTCGTGGCGTTCCTGGACGAGACCGACCAGAAGCCCGAGGACGAGGAGGTCCTGCAGATGTTCCTCCGGATCAACATGATGGACATCGAGAAGAACAGGAAGCCAGAGGGCTTCAACAGGCGGGGGCGGATGAGGATGGTCTTCCCCCTGGGCGGCAGGAAGGAGTTCTACATCAGGGCCGACTCCAAGACCGCGGAGGTCGTCAGGGTCACCGAGCGCCTCAGCAAGGTCCTCAAGAAGGGCGGGCTGGCGCACACGATCGACTTCGACAAGCTGACGACCATCCAGCCGTGACGCATCGATAGGGCCCTGGCGGCATTCGCCGGAGGCGCATTCTCACATGGAGTTCAGGGAGCGCGTCAGGAGAGCGGTGGGGGACCGTGGCTCCCTCGACGGCATGAGGAAGTCGTTCCACACCATCGAGCAGAGGCAGCGCGAGAACGCCTGCCGCATCCCGGACCTCGAGGCCAGGAAGCAGCGCCTGAGGCGCGTGAAGGAGTCGTCGGTGGGGGACGACGTGCTCGTCGCCGAGGCCATGGCCACCCTGCGCGCGAACGGGTTCAGGGTCCTCTTGGCCAAGAGCGCGGAGGCCGCCGTCAAGGTCATAGCGGACGAGGTCAAGGGCAACGCCCTCGTCGTCAAGTCCAAGTCCAACGTCACGAAGGAGCTCCATCTCGCCGACCGCCTCGCGGAGCAGGGCGTCGAGGTGGTGGAGACCGACCTAGGCGACAGGATAGTGCAGCTCGCGAAGTGCCAGGCGGCGCATCCGACCGGACCGGCCTGCCATCTCACCAGGGGGCAGATCGCCAAGCTCTTCACCTCCCACTTCGGCAGGGAGGTCTCGGAGGATCCGTCGGAGCTCACGTCGGTCATGCGCGACGAGATCGCCGACTACATCGCGCGCGCCAAGGTCGGCATCACCGGCGCGAACGCCATCGCGGCCAGGGAGGGCGCCGTCGTGATAGTCCACAACGAGGGCAACGCGGCGAAGTGCGCCATGGTGCCCGGCAAACACATCATAGTCACGACCCCTGAGAAGGTCGTCCCCGACCTCGACGAGGCCATCAACGTCACCAAGCTGCAGACCTACCTTTCGACGGGCAAGATCATCAGCTCGTACATCAACATCATAACCGGCCAGAGCTACACCGCTGACATCGAGAAGAAGGTCTACAAGGGGATGCACGGGCCGAAGGAGGTGGTCGTCGTCCTCGTGGACGACGGGCGCATCGGGGCCGAGGACAGGGAGGCCATGTACTGCATCGGCTGCGGGATGTGCCTCCTCAGGTGCCCCGTGTACAACGCCGTCGGCCCGGTCTTCGGGAGCGACGGGCACATGGGAGGCATCGGGGTCTACCTAGCGGGCTCGACCGGCAAGATCGACGAGGCGTCCGACGCGGGTTCGTACCTCTGCACGTCGTGCGGCGCGTGCAAGGAGGTCTGCCCGGCACTCATCGACACCAAAAAGGGTATAATGAATGTCAGAAAGTCAGGATATGCCGATAAAAAAGGCATACTTCCGGAGCACTCCGCAGTCCTCTCCAGCGTCAGGAACTACGACAACCCTTGGCAGGTCCCGAGGGCGAAGAAGGGGGCGTGGGCGAAGGGGCTCAACCTCAGGGAAGAGGGCGAGGTCCTCTACTTCGTCGGCTGCTCCACCTCGCTGCTGTTCCCCGACACCGCGAGGGCCGCCGTCGCCATCATCCGGTCGGTCGGCGCGGAGCCAGCGGTCCTCGGCCAGAAGGAGAGGTGCTGCGGGTCGACCGTCCACAAGCTCGGCGACGTCTCCCTCGCCCGCGAGAAGGCCGAGGGGTGTTTCGCCGACTTCAAGAAGGCGGGCGCGCGCGTGGTCGTCACATCGTGCCCAGGCTGCGCCTCCGCGCTGAACCGGCACAAGGACCTGGTCGATGGGTCGGGCATCAAGGTGCAGCACATCTCCCAGTTCCTGTCGGAGAGGATGGACCTCTCCACCCTCGAGGGCGCGAGCCCCGAAGGCCCGTTCACGTTCCACGACCCGTGCGACCTCGGCAGGGAGCTCGGCGTCTACGAGGAGCCCAGGAGGCTCCTTGCCGCCGCGGCCGGCGGGAACGTCGTCGAGATGGAGAGGTGCCGCGCGGAGAGCGCGTGCTGCGGCTCCGGGTCAGGGGTGAGGAGCGCCTTCCCCGAACTCGCATCCTCGATAGCCTCCGACCGGGTCTCGATGGCCAAGGCCGCAGGTGCGAGATCGATCGTCACGTCGTGCCCGTGGTGCGTCCAGAGCCTCAGGGAGTGCCAGGGCGACGAGGGTGCCGTCGAGGTCGTCGACCTGGTCGACCTCCTCGCGCGGTCGGTCAAGAAGTGAGCCTCACTGGCCGGAGAGCGCGACCTCTCTCACAACTGAGTATGTCGGCCCTCTGGGCCCGAGGACGCTCTTCTTCAGGATGACCCTGTCGATGGCGTGCTCGCCGAAGACGGTGGCCGCGTTCTGGCGCACGATCTCCTGGACGCGCGTCGTGCCGCCACCGTCCTTCGTTCGCGCGACGGTCAGGTGCGGCTTGAAACCCTTGGTGTCCCTGACGAAGCCCTTGGTCGACAGGAGCTCATCCAGCCTCGGAGCGACCTGTTGGAGGGCCTGTCCTCCCTCCATCCCGACCCATACGACCCTGATGTTGGACATGGATGGGAACGCGCCCATCCCCTTGAGGGTGAGCCTGAAGGGCGCGATGGACCTCGTGGCCTCCTCCATCGAAGCCACTATCTCGTCGACAAGGGCCTCGTCCGTGTCTCCCAGGAACTTGAGGGTGATGTGCATCAGCTCGGGCCTGACGACCTTCAGGCCCGCCCCGGTCCTCTGCAGCTCCCTGAGGAGGCCGACCAGCTGCTCGCCGGGCACGATGTCCGCCGATATGAACGCCCTGAACGTCATCGTGTGAAACCTCCCCTCAACGCCGCTTCCTCCAGCCGTGCTTGTCGAGGGTCCGTATCTTGGACCTCATCGTCACGATCCCGCCTATGGCTATCATGAACGCCGCCGACAGCCCTATCAGGTACGCCGTGTCGCCCAGCTGGTCGTAGAAGATCTCGCCGAACGACGCGAAGAAGTTGAATGCCCCGTGCATGAGGACCGCGAGCAGGTAGAAGGGGATCCAGCTGCTCCCGTTCAGCCTGCTCTTCGCGATGCCCAGGCCGAAGACCGAGGACGCGCTCGCATGGAGCAGGGCAGACGAGAGGCTGCGGACCACCGCCGTGGCGATGAAGGCCTCCGTCCCGGACTCGAGGAGGGCCGTCCCCTCGTACATGAGGTTCTCCGTGGCGGCGAACCCCAGGCCCGCGGCCGCGCCGTAGACGATGCCGTTCTCGAGCTCCGTCATCGCCCGCCTGGCCTTGAAGACCCCGACAGACTTGGTCAGCTCCTCGACGAACGGGGCGATGACGCACACCAGCACGAGCGTCGTGACGCTGGGGTTCTCGCCGAAGTAGCTGTAGACGCGCTCGATGTTCTGGCTGTAGAGGAGCATCAGGAGGAGCTCGAGGATGATCGCGAGGCCGACTGAGAGGATCGCGCCGTAGGCGAAGATCCAGACGAGCCTGCCGTAGGGTTCCCTGGAGAACCGCTCAGTGTTCCTGATCCAGACCAGGTATATCACCGAAGGCACGAAGGCCACGGCGAGCAGGATGAGGACGTCTATTACCCACTGTTCCATCGGCAGACCTGAGCGGAGAGCCGCATGGGCTTATATCAACATTCGGCGTGAAGAATCATGATTCGGGTTTGAAGGGTTTCCATACGGCGCGCAGGGCGGCCGTTGCGATGCCCTACTTGTCCTCGAGCTTGATCGCGTTGTTCGGGCACTCGTCGACGCAGGCGCCGCAGTCGAGGCACTTCTTCTCGTCGATTATTGCGACGTCCTCGCAGGTGATGGCCCCCTCGGGGCAGACATCTACACAGGCTCCGCAGGCAACGCATTCGTCCTTGGTGACCTTGGCTGGCATCTGAAAGACCTCCGTGGATCCTTGGTTTTGCGTGATTGCCTCCCTCCATATAAATCTTGTTGACCGAACCTGATGCCGTTAGATTTATTTTCGAATGTGAGAATCAAAATCTGGATTGGCCTCGGACCCGCCCATTCGGGGCGCGCCCCCTCTAACATTCGACAGTCTCTTAGGTGTGTGCGGTTATTCGCGTGGACGGACCCATGACGCACACTCACATAGGCCGATGGCTGTTCACGGCGGAGGGCATCGCCAAGGGATGCCTTCGCCTCGATGGCGACCAGGTGGAGGAGGTCTGCTACGGCGACACACCTTCGGACTCGTCGCGGTCGATCGTCCTTCCTGGGTTCGTGAACGCTCACACGCACGTCGGCGACTCGTTCGCCTTCCCCGCCCCCAAGGGCACGGTCGAGGAGCTCGTCGCGCCGCCGGACGGCTACAAGCACAGGATGCTCAGGACCGCCACCAGGGAGACGAAGCTCACGGCCATGACGGACGCCGTGGAGATCATGGCGGCGACCGGCACGATGGCATTCATCGACTTCCGGGAGGAGGGCGTCGCAGGGGTCATGGACCTGCTATCCGCGGTCCGGTCCGCCGTCCCCGTGCCCGTGGTCCTCGGCCGCCCTGGAAGGCTCCCGGCATCCGACCTCGAACTGGACGAGGTGCTGGCCAGCTGCGACGGCCTCGGCCTCAGCGCCTTGAGGGACATGGACCAGGCGCAGGCCGTGAGGATGGCTTCCAGGGCCAGGTCCGCTGGCAGGATGTTCGCGCTCCACGCGAGCGAGGCCGTCCGGGAGGACATCGACAGGATACTCGACCTCCGTCCGGACTTCCTTGTCCACATGACCTCGGCGAGCGACGATGACATCCAGGCGTGCGCCGACGAGGGCGTCCCGGTCGTGGTCTGCCCCAGGTCCAACGAGTTCTTCGGGCTCGACCCCGGGATCCCGCGCCTGCTGGCTGCCGGAGTCGAGGTCGCCCTCGGGACGGACAACGGGATGATCGCCCGGCCCGACATGCTGTCCGAGCTTCAGGCGGCCCACAGGCTCTCCGGCGGGGACCTGTCGCCTTCCCAGACCGTACATCTGGCGACGTTCGGAGGGCGCAAAGTATTAAATGCGAAGGGGAAGATAACAACTGGAATCGGAATTTCGGACGACCTAGTGGTGATGGACGTCAGAGGGTCGGATCCCCTCGGGGAGGTGGTGACGTCCGCGGGTTCGTCTAGCGTCTCAGCGGTCATCCATGGAGGAAGGTTACGGAGGCCGGAAAATTGGACGAGATAAAAAGGATCCTGATAGCTACCGATGGCTCAGAATACACCAGGGAGGCCGTGACCTACGGCCTGAAGCTCGCCAAGGTCCTGGGCGCCGAGGTCACCGCCCTGTACGTCGTGGACCAGACATCCTTCGTGAGTTTTCCCATGGACTCTTCCGTCGTCAGCGTCTACTCGCTCCTCGAGAACGAGGGCAAGAAGGCGGTGGACGAGGTCGTGGCCGAGGGGGGCGCTCTGGGTGTGAAGGTGACCCCGATAGTCGTCGAGGGGTCTCCCACGAGGAAGATCGTCGAGACGGCGCACGACATGGACCTGGTCGTCATGGGCACCCTGGGCAGGTCCGCGATTTCCAAACTGTTCATGGGGAGCGTGGCCGAGAGGGTCACGAGGTACGCCCCGTGCCCGGTCCTGGTCGTCAGGAGCAGGAAGAGGTGAACAGGTGAAGGTCAAGGAGGTCATGACGGAGAACCCGATAGTGGCGGAGCTCCCTGGGACCCGCACGGACGTGCTGAAGACCCTGGTGAAGCACAACGTCACAGGCATGCCCGTGGTCAAGACCAGCGACGGCCTGCTCGCGGGGTTCGTGACCCGTCAGGACATCTTCTCGAAGCCCGAGGAGGAGCAGCTCGCCCTCGTCATGAGGCGGGACTACCCCAACATCGGGCCTAACGCCAGCGTCAAGGACGCCGCGAGGATCATGATAGACCAGCGCCTCGCCCACCTCCCGGTCGTGGAGAAGGGCAAGCTGGTCGGGATACTCACGCCGACGGACCTCCTGATAGTCGTCGAGAAGGAGAACCCGCAGATCACAGTCGAGGAGATCGTGCGGTCACCATGCATACCCATCCACCACAACGCCCCGCTCATAGTGGCGCTGGCCACGTTCCGCGCGGCGAAGGTCGCCGCCCTCCCCGTCCTGGACGACGAGGCGAAGCTCGTCGGCATCCTGACAGACAGGGACATCTTCAACAGGACGGTCGTGGACCGCTCGGTCGTCATGAGCGACCTGGGGATAAGCGACGAGGACGACAACTGGACCTGGGAGGGCATCAGGAACGTGATGAAGCTCTGGTACGAGGTCTCCAGGGTCGACCTGCCCAAGCTCACCGTCAAGGACATCATGGTCAAGAACCCGATGACCGTCTTCAGGAAGACGCTGGTCGGGGACGCCGCGAGGACCATGCGGAAGCACGACTTCGGACAGCTGCCCGTGCGCGACTCGAAGGACAACCTCGTGGCCATGATTTATGACCTAGATGTCGTATCCACGCTCACCAAGTGATAGAAGATGGACCCTCAGGAAGTGCTCTCCCTGTGCAAGCGCAGGGGTTTCCTATGGCCCGCCTACGACATCTACGGCGGCGTCGCCGGCCTCTACGACTACGGCCCTCTCGGCGTGGCCCTCAAGAACAACATCGAGAACCACTGGAGGCACCTCTACGTGCTCCAGGAGGGATTCCAGGAGATATTCTGTCCGGTCGTCGCCCCCGAGCCGGTCTTCAAGGCGTCCGGCCATCTGGACACGTTCTCCGACATGTACGTCGAGTGCACCGCGTGCGGCGAGGTCTACAGGGCGGACCACCTCGCGGGCGGGATGCACCCGAACCCGGCGACCCTGAACGAGGAGCAGCTGGGCGCCCTGCTGAAGGAGAACGGGGTCAAGTGCCAGGCGTGCAAGGGGGAGCTCACCGCCCCCAAGCGTTTCAACCTCATGTTCAAGACGTCCATAGGCGCGGGCAAGGCCAAGGTCGGCTACCTCAGGCCCGAGACCGCGCAGGGGATGTTCGTCAACTTCGAGCAGGTCTACAGGTACGGCAGGGAGAAGCTGCCCGTGGGCGCGGTCCAGGTCGGCACCTCCTTCAGGAACGAGATCTCCCCGAGACAGGGGCTCATACGCCTCAGGGAGTTCCACCAGATGGAGGCCGAGCTGTTCGTCCACCCTGAGGACAAGACCTGGCCCAGGTTCCCCAAGGTCAAGCACGAGAAGCTCTCCCTTGTGCCCAACACTGGCGAGCCGAGGGAGATGTCCCTCGAGCAGGCGGTCAAGGAGGGCGTCATAGTCAACGAGGTCCTCGCATACTTCATCTGGCTCACGCACAGGTTCGCCCTCGACGTAGGGCTCGACCCGAAGCGCATGCGTTTCAGGCAGCACGAGAAGAACGAGATGGCGCACTATGCGAGCGACTGCTGGGATCTCGAGGCGGAGCTCGGCTACGGCTGGATAGAGCTCGTGGGCATCGCCGACAGGGG
>JALOTO010000182.1 GCA_025457845.1 Thermoplasmata archaeon
TAGGGTGGCGACGACGACCTCTTGGGAAGACCAGGAGAACGCGGTCTACGTTCTCGACGATGATCTGGATGAGGTCGGCGCGCTCGAGGGACTCGCGCCGGACGAGAGGATATACTCCGCGAGGTTCATCGGCGACCGGTTGTACCTCGTCACATTCCTCCAAATGGATCCTCTGTTCGTCATAGACCTTGGCGACCCCACGGACCCCACGGTCCTCGGGGAGCTCGAGATGCCCGGGGTCTCGACATACCTTCACCCGGCAGGGGACGACCTGCTCATAGGGGTCGGAATGGAGAACTGGACTCTGAAGGTGGCCCTGTATGACGTCTCGGACCCCGACGAGCCGAAGGAGCTCGGACGCTACCTCAGCGAGGCGAGCTACACGTACTCGGCAGCCGAATACGACCACAAGGCGTTCCTGTTCGACCCGACGAGCGGAAGGCTCGTCCTGCCTGTCAACTCGTACCAGTACCACACAGATGGGAGCTATGCCTACTGGCAGGGCTTCTATGTCATGGAGGTGGGAGCCGACACGGGAGTCCAGCTCGTCGGAGAGATAGAGCACGGGACGAGCTGCTCGCGCGCGCTGATAATCGGCGACACCCTGTACACGATCAGCGACCTGTACGTCCTCGCGAACGACCTGGGAACGCTGGACCCCCTGGGAGCACTCACCTACGGGGCTGACTGGGACCACTACTACTACGACGTACCAGTCGTGGCGGACTAGGCTACCGGTGGGTCCATGGCGGGTTTAATGTTCAGGGAGACGCTTACATCGCTCAAGGGACCGGACATGCAGGTCGAGCTGGACAAGAAGTCGCTCTTCGCCCTCGCCTCCGACACGAGGCTCGAGATCCTCAGGGCGCTCCAGCCGATGCGGAGGACGGTGACCCAACTCGCCGACTCGCTCGGCATAGACAAGGCCGCGGTCCACAGGCATCTGAAGACCCTCGAGGAAGGAGGCTTCGTCAAGAGGTACGAGGACCACGGGTTCGTGTACTACGGCCTGTCGTGGAAGGCCAGGGACCTCATCTCGCCGGGTGAGAACACCAGGGTCATCATCCTTCTGTCAGCGACACTCATGCTGCTCATGGCGGCCGTCGTCTTCCCGCTCGCCGCGACTGAGAGCGCGTTAGACGGGATGGTCCCGAGGGCACCGGACTCCGCAAGCGAGGGGGACTACGCCTCGGACGATGCAGCCAGCACAGGCGTGTCCCTGGCGTTCATCGCGGGGGCCGTGGTGTTCGCCATCGTGGGAGCTTACACGCTGGTCAGGATGGTGCGGACCGTACGCAAGCCGAAGCAGAGGGCCCTTCCTCAGAGCGAGCCACAGCCATCAGGTTGTGACAGCAAAGCGCCTTAGGGTCCGGCCAAAGGCGAAATGCTTTTCTCCCCGCTGAGGAC
This sequence comes from Thermoplasmata archaeon, assembly GCA_025457845.1. The sequence continues at coordinate 1,408 of JALOTO010000182.1, forward strand.
GTTACCTTCTATCCTCGCAGTTGTGGGGAGGCTGTCGATGCTGAGGAAGGTGGATTCAGGGACGCTCGACCAAGAGGTGATTGCCGGAGGTAAGGACGCGCTGGTCCTCTTCCACGGCGACTGGTGCTCGGACTGCAGGGCGTTCAGGCCCACGTGGGACCGGTGGGCCAGGAAACTGAAGGGAGCCGTCTACGAGCTCGAGGTGGGGAAGGCGTCGCCTGAATGGAGTGAATGGGACCTCAAGGAGATACCCACGGTGGCCCTGTTCATCAGGGGCGCGGAGGAGGACAGGGCGGAGGGGACCATCTCGGCGGGCGACCTGGACCGGCTCTTGAAGCTGTGGAACGAAGAGGGCTGACCTCGCCCATCGCATCTCTAAATAGGTGCGGCCACACCTTCCCGGGAGAATGTGTACTATGACAGGCGGACGCATGAAGAGGCCGTTCCTCGTGACGGTCCTGGCGATCATCCAGGTCCTATCGGGGGTCCAGATGCTCGCCTCATCGTTCGTGCTCCTGACAATATCCTCGTGGGAGCAGTTCGCCGGCGTGGCAGGCATACTTCTCCTCATCGGGTTCGGCTACTTCGTGCTCGCCGTACTCGCCCTGCTTCTCGCCAGGGGGTATGTGAAGGGATTCGAGAAGGCGCGCCGGACCGGAAGGAGGGTGGCGCTCTTCGCGATACTGCTCGCCATCGTGGTCCTGCTTCTCAGGGGTGACCAGCCCGACGCCGGCTCGCCCGTGCTGACCGTCATCGGCAACATGTTCATCTATGCCTACCTCGGGACGAGGAAGGTGAAGGCGTTCTTCGCCTCCCCCGCCGCGAGGTGAATGGGGCCTCTGGCCTGGAAAGGCTCATGTAGGCGCCCGTCGTTCAGTCTTTCATGGTGGAGGGTTCCAAGCCCATCGCAGAGTCCAATCTCTGGATACTCTCGTGGGGAAGGCTGAGAGCCCGGCGCTACGAGACCGGACCCGCCCGGCAAACCCGCAGGCGCGCCGACGAGGCGCGCACGTCCCCCTCGGGGACATTGACGACAGGAGGATGATTACGATGGACGATAAGATCGCGATACTCAGTGCGCTTGAGAACGGAGTGAAGAAGCTCCAGCTGGAGGAGGCCGAGGCGGCCGCGCGGAAGGCCATAGCG
>JALOTO010000064.1 GCA_025457845.1 Thermoplasmata archaeon
GTCGACGCGAAGCTCAACTTCGACAGGTACGGACGCCACTCGAACACCTTCGGCGGCGCGTCACTCTCGCACGCCTCTGCGCTCGCGACGCTCGACGTCATCAAGGAGGAGAAGCTCCTGGACAGGGCCACCAAGCTCGGCGCGTCCATGAAGAAGCGCCTCGTCGAGATGCAGGACAAGTACGAGATCATCGGCGACACGAGGGGCCTCGGCATGATGCTCGCCCACGAGTTCGTCCAGGACCGCAAGTCCAAGAAGCACGCGGCCAAGAGCAGGGACGCGATCTCGGACATGGCCTTCAAGAAGGGTCTGGTCCTTCTGCCCTGCGGCAAGTCCAACATAAGGTACATCCCGCCGCTGACCGTGCCAGAGGAGCAGGTCGACACCGGGATGGCAATCCTCGAGGACTGCATCAAGGCCGTCAACAAGGACAGGGCCGAGTGAAACGGTCGAAACCCTCAACCCATTCCAGGGCCCCGGCGCAAGCCGGGGCCTACCCTTTCATTTCTCGACTCGAAAGCTATTTCACGGGCGACATTCTCTCCACCTGCATGGCGAACCTGAACGTCGCCGTGCTCGGTGCGCCCGAGTACGCGAAGGGGCTGGGGAAGAAATCGACCTCCTCCGACTTCACCTTCTACGATGTGAAGCAGGGCGAGAACACCGTCACCTTCGCGGAGCCTACCAAGTACCCCGACAAGGTGGCTTCCCTCTTCTACGTCGCGTCCATGGCCGACACCGCGCTCGTCGTCGTGGACACGATCGACTACGTGCTCGGTGAGACCATCGTCATGCTCGACGCGCTGGGGCTCAAGGACGGGAGCATCATCCTCAGGAACTACATCACCGAGGAGCAGATCATGCCCCTCATCAAGGGCACCGCCGCCGAGGGGTACAGGATCGTCCAGGACGACCTGAACGCCATCAGGGGAGCGTATCTCGACCGGGCGGCGAGCATCGGCCAGGCCGGCCCCGGGGACCTCGACGCTGGCAAGGGGACGGTCCCCATCGACCACCACTTCGACGTGAAGGGGGTGGGCACGGTCGCGCTGGCCACGGTCGTCCGCGGGTCGATCAGGAAGCACGACACGGTCCGCGTCCTCCCGGGCGACAAGAAGGCGGAGGTGCGCTCCATCCAGAAGCACGACGATGACGCTGACTGGGCGGTCCGCGGGGACAGGGTCGGGCTCGCCCTCAAGAACATCTCGAACGAGGAGCTGGACAGAGGGGTCGTGCTCACGACAGATGGTTCGGTCACGAGCACTAGCAGGCTGACCGGGACGATTCACCTGTCGAAGTACTTCAAGACGCCACTCAAGCAGGGGACCGTGATCCATCTCGGGCACTGGATGCAGCTCGTCCCCGCGAGGATCGAGACCGTGGAGCCAAAGGCGGGCGGACTCGATGTCTCCCTGGTCCTGGACAAGCCCATCGTCCACGGAAAGGACGAAACAGCGGTCGTCACCTACCTCGAAGGCGGGAAGCTGAGGGTCGCGGGCAGGATAGGGCTGCCCTGAACACTCCCTGGTCGCATCCCGTCACAACTTCGCCGCGTACTTCTCGATTATGCTGAGCGCGATCTCGGTGACCCACTGGTCCGTTACCGGCTCCGGTCTCTCCGACCTGTGCCAATAGCCGTCCTTGGACCTGCAGCTCAGCAGCCACGAGACGGGCTTCTCCATCCTCGGGTCGTCCGCGCTGTAGCCGTGGGTGGCGAGGATGTCCAGCGCCAGGAGGCCAGAGCCGTGGTAGGTCGGGTATTTCAGGCGCGTCCAGTTCGTTTCCGACCGATAGTACGCAGAGTGGTAGTTGCGCTGGAAGAACCTGTCGAGGAAGAAGTCGAGCCCGCGCCTCCCCTCCGGCGACTTCGCGAATTCCGCGTCCTGGACCAGACCCCTCATCGCCATCATCGTGGTCCAGATGCAGCTCGGGATCCGATAGTGCTCGGCCGGGTCGTAACCGTCGAACTGCCCCCTCTCGGCCATCGCGACGAAGGACTCCATCTTCATGCCCCTGTATTCAGGCTGATACCGCAGGTCCTCGAGGAACGGGATGATCCAACCGCCGTCCGGACGCTGTCGAGAGCGGAGCCACTCGAACACCCGGAGTATCCTCGGATCTTCGGTGATCCCGAGACGCATGATGCATCTTAGGACGAGGCCGTTGTACTGGGGCAGTGGAATGTTCGCGTAGCTCGGGCCGGGGATGTACCCTTCATCCGTCTGCCAGCCGAGGATTCGTTCCACGCAGGCCATCACATTTCCGTCGTCCTTGGTCGTGCAGCACTCCCCGAGCTCGTACAGGTTCCTCAGCATGGTCGTGTAGGTCCATCCTATGGGCGGGCCGGGGCCTGCGTCCTCGGCGACCTTGCGCTGGCGCGATATGGGCCACGTCCCGTCCTCGTCGAGGGTCTCGAGAAGCTTCGTCCTCGGCGCATAGTGCCTGCACTCCTCTATGACCCGCTGCAGGGCGGGGTCCTTCTCGTCCATCTTCAGCACGTCCGAGAGAAGCCAATACCTGACGGGAGGTACCGACGACCTCATGAGCTTGGACGAGGACTCCTCAATTATCTGCTCAAGTTCGGCCCTGCGCATGCGCATAGTCCTAGGGACGGACGGGGTAGAAATCAGTATTGGATGGAAGGCGGCGCATTCCGACCGATATCACATGTGATATTGTCATGTAGACGCCGAAGTGGTTCTGGGACAACCTTCATAACTTGATGACCGAATAGACTCCAATCAGGGATCGCGGACGCATGCAGAAGGCACAAGCAGACGATGGGACTTCCGACCCTCCTCGCACTTTCTGCGTCCTCGCCATAGGGGACGAAGCCGGGTTCAGGGACGCGCTGCAGTCCGTGGCCTCGGAGGACGACCGGATCGAGCTCATCAACGCGAGGGACGCGCGGGAGGCGTTGTCCGAGGATGTGGTCCCGAAGTGTGACCTCGTGGTGGTCGATTCCCGGGTGACCGTAGAGCCCGCTCTGGAGTATTTCCGGGAGGCATCGGCGGCCGGGTTCGTCACGCCCACGATACTCCTCACTGACATCGGGATGACCGATCTCCATACGGAGTTCGAGGTCGTGACGGACCTCGGACGCATCCGGGATGCGCTCGAAAGGGCGGTTGCGAGGAGAGGACTGGAGCACACTCTCGCAGAATCGGAGAAGATGTACAGGGACATCTTCGAGGGGTCCGGAGACGCCATATTCATCCACCGTCCGGGCGGCAAGTTCTTCGCGGTCAACAGGGAGGCATGCAGGTGCCTCGGATACACCAGAGAGGAACTCCTGACGATGGGGCCCGAGGACATCGATGACAAGACCTCGGCGATGAGAGTGAATGAGAGGACCTCGGCAGCCCTGAAGGGCGGAGCACAGAGGTTCGAGGCCATCCAGGTCAGGAAGGACGGAAGTTGCTTCCCGGTGGAGGTCAACCTGAGGACCTTCGACTACATGGACGGCCCGGCGATCATCGCGACTCTGCGAGACATGACTGAGAGGAAGCGCGCCGAGGAGACCATCATACGCGCCAAAGATAAGCTCGGCCTCCTCGGGGCCATCACGAGGCACGACATATCGAACAAGCTGCTCACAATATACGGGTACCTCGAGGCTATGGACGGGACGGTCGACGATGCGACGAGGAAGAAGTACCTTTCTAGGGCGAAGGATGCCGCGACCGTCATCGCGGAGCAGCTGCGGTTCGCAGGTGACTACCAGAAGGCCGGGACCAAGGAGCCGGTGTGGACCGATGTCGGCACGGCCGTCGAGGCGGCGGCGAGCGGCTTCGAGGTGCAGAGGATCGTCATCCATCCCGGGCTCAAGGGACTCGAGGTCCTGGCCGATCCGATGGTGGACAAGGTCTTCTGGAACCTCATCGACAACGCGGTGAGGCACGGGGACGGCGTCACGAGGATCGAGTTCTCGGCCCATCCGAGAGGCAACAGCATGGTGATCGTCGTCGAGGACGATGGTGGTGGCATCACGGAGAAGGACAAGGAGAGGATCTTCGAGGCAGGGTACGGCAGGAACACCGGCATGGGGCTGTTCCTGGTCAGGGAGATCCTAGGCATAACCGGGATGACCATCACGGAGACTGGCGACACCGACAGAGGGGCACGCTTCGAACTGTCCGTACCCGAGGGCAAGTTCCGAACGGCGGGGCAGCAGTCCTGACCGTCATGGCAGCCACTGGCTACTGGGCCCGCCACTTCCGACGGGTTTATTACCACCATTCAATATGCTCAGGGCGGCATAACGGTTGATATCATGAAGAAGATGTCGATGATGATCGCGGCGGTCGTCGCCGCTGCCCTGATGGTCGGTGGAACGGTCGGCTACATCCTCCTCAAGGACGATGGGCCCAAGACGCTGAAGCTAGCGACGACCACCAGCACCTATGATTCAGGACTCCTGGACTACATCCTTTCGGTGTTCGAGGAAGAGCATGACTGCACTGTCGACGTCATCGCGGTCGGTTCCGGGGCTGCGATAACCCTCGGGCAGAACGGAGACGTCGATGTCCTGCTCGTCCACTCACCGGCCGCCGAGATCGCGTTCGTCGACGCCGGGTACGGCGAGAGCAGGAGCCTCGTCATGTACAACAACTTCGTCATCGTCGGCCCGAGCGCGGACCCGATAGGCACAGGCTCATCGACCAACGCCTCAGCCGCATTCCAGAAGATCTACGATGCTGGCACGGCAGGGGACGCCACATTCATCTCCAGGGCGGACGGCTCAGGCACCCACACGAAGGAGCTGACCATCTGGGCGACCCTAGGGTTCAACAAGACGGAGGTCCTCGCGTTCCCCGACTCCTGGTACATACAGTCCGGCCAGGGGATGGGCGCGGTCCTTGACATGGCAGAGGAGATGGATGCCTACACCCTCTCCGACGACGCCACATACTACCAGAGGGTCTCCGAGGACCTGGTCCCGCACCTCGACATGACCTACAGCGGCGACAGCGCGCTCTTCAACCAGTACAGCGTCATCCCGGTCAACGCCACGATGTGGACGCACGTGAACCACACCCTGGCACTGGACTTCAAGAACTGGCTCGTCTCCGACGACGGTCAGGACCTGATTGCCGGCTACGAGAAGTACGGCATGCAGCTGTTCTTCCCGAACGCCGAGGGATACGTCCCGAGCACCGAGACGCTGCTCGAGGCCGAGTCATTCGACGCGGCCTGCGTGACTGTCCCCGTGACGAGACGGTGATGTCAAGCTCGGAAGGGGGGAGATGAAGGATGGTAGCGACGGTTAGCGAACTCATCGAGGTAACCGTCCTATCCCTCTACGTTTCGGGAATGGCCACCATCCTCGGCTCTGCGATAGGGATACCTCTGGGTGCCCTGATCGGCCTCAAGGAATTCGGGGGGAAGGGGGCGGTCAAGACCATAACCTACACCCTCTACGGGTTCCCCCCTGTACTCTCCGGCCTCTTCATCTACTACATCTTCTCGAGAGCGGGCCCGCTCGGGGAGTTCGGCATACTCTTCACGCCGACGGCAATGATACTCGCGGAGACCCTGTTGGTAATACCACTGGTCACGGGCATCACGATCACCTCGGTCGTCGAGGTCGACAGGGCAATCAAAGACACCGTCAAGGCCCTCGGGGCGACCCAAAGCCAATCGGTCTTGACTGTGATGCGGGAAGCGTGGGTCGGCCTGGTGATGGCGTGCATGGTCGGCTTCGGCAGGGTCATCGCCGAGGTCGGGGCGGCGTACCTGGTCGGCGGCAACATCGACGGGAAGACACGGGTGCTGACGACGGCAATCATGCTCGAGACCAGACTCGGGGACTTCGAATGGGCGATGGCGCTGGGAGCAATCCTTCTCTCCGTGGCCCTCGTGGTGTTCTTCTTCATGAGACTGCTCCAGGAGAGGGAGATGCTATGACCGAGGCTGTCGCCCTCAAGGGGGTCTCGAAGCACTACAAGGATGTCGTCGCCCTGAAGGACGTCTCGCTCTCCACCGCGGAGGGGGAGGTGCTCGGAATCGTCGGCCCGAGCGGCGCTGGGAAGAGCACGATGCTCAGGATCATGGATCTCATAGAACCGCCCACGAAGGGCGACCTCTTCATCGGGGGGACGAGGATGACCTTCGCGGGGAGGAAGGCCGATCAGGCGAGGAGGGCGTTGGGGATGGTCCTCCAGAAGCCTGTGGTGCTCAACAGGAGCGTGGCCAACAACCTGGCATACGCGCTCATGATACGAGGATGGGACGAGGAGAAGGCGGCCAAGAGGGTGGACGAGGAGCTCAGGAGGCTGGGCCTGCTCGGAAGGCGGAAGAAGAACGCGAGGACGCTGTCGGGGGGCGAGATGCAGCGGCTGTGCTTCGCAAGGGCCACCATCCACGAGCCGCGGGTCCTTCTGCTCGACGAGTTCGCCGCCAACCTCGACCCGACCAACGTGGCCCTCCTCGAGCAGCAGGTGAGGGACTACATGGCGCAGGATCGGGCCCGCACAGTTGTGATGGTCACCCACAACATGTTCCAGGCCAAGAGGATGTGCGACCGCGTCGTCCTGATGTGGGGGGGCGAGGTCGTGGAGGCTGCCGACCGGAAGGAGTTCTTCGAGAACCCGAAGGACCCGAGGACCGCGGCGTTCGTGAACGGCGAGTCCGTCTACTGAAACGTCGGCATTCCTGTCCTCGCGGCACGGGATTCCTCAGCGGAGGATGAACATGAAGACCAGCGCGAGGAACCAGTTCGAGGGAACGGGCGGATCGGTCGAGAAGGGCGCCGTCGGTGCGGTTGTGAAGGTGATGGTCGGCAGGGACCTCTGAGCGGCGGTCACAGCAGGAAGACCTGGACCTGCTCGTCCTTCTCCACGAGGTCCACGTCCGCGGGTATCATCACGTAGCCGTCGGCATGGGCCATGCTCGTTATCGCGCCCGACTCCTTGAACGCGGGATGGGCCACGTCCCCGTCGAGCCTCACGGTGAGGAACTGTGTGCGGCCCGTCGTCGACACCACGCGCTTGGACATGCGGGCGACGACCGACTTGGGCTCCCTGCCGGGCAGCCGGGCCATACTCCTCACGGTCGGGACGAGCAACATGTATGCGTTCGACAGACACGATGTCGGATAGCCGGGCATCCCGAAGAGGAGCTGATCGCCGACGGTGCCGAAGAGGGTGGGCTTCCCGGGCTTCACGGCTATGCCGTGGAAGAGGACCTCGCCCCTTCGGCCGAGCAGGTCGAGCATGATGTCCCTCTCGCCGACGGAGCTGCCTCCCGAGAAGACGATTATGTCGCAGTCCGAGTTCGTGTCGACCACGCGCTCGAGGTCTCCCATCTCGTCCTTGGCGATGGGGAGGATCCTTGGGTCGCCGCCGTTCGACCGAATGGCCGAAGCGACGGTGTACGAGTTGATGTTGTACACCTGCCCGGGCTTCAGCGTCGACCCGAGCTCGGCGATCTCATCCCCCGTCGTGACTATCGCGACCCGGGGCCTCCTGTACACCGAGACCGTCGCGATGCCCACCGCCGCGAGGGCGCCTATCTTGCTCGGGTTCAGGACCTCGCCGCACGAGACCAGCTTCGCCCCTGGCGCGATGTCCTCGCCCTTCTTCGAGGTGTTCTTCCCCGGATGGACCGACTCGCTGAAGGAGACCTTCTTCCCGTCGGTCTCGGTGTCCTCGACCATGACCACCGCGTCCGCTCCCTTCGGGAGCATCGCACCCGTGGCTATCTCGGAGCACTCGCCCTTGCCGATCGCCTTCTTGGGGACCGAGCCGGCGTAGAGCCTCTCCCGGATCGTTAGCCTGACAGGGCTGGCCTTGGAGGCGCCGAACGTGTCGCGCGCGCGGACGGCATAGCCGTCCATGGCCGCCCGGGAGAACGGCGGGACGCTGATCCTGGAGACGACGTCCTCGGCGCATACCCGGTCGGAGGCCGCGACCAGAGGAAGGACCTCGGTCTCGTCGACCGCCACCGTCTTCGACTCGATGATCCTCATGGCCTCGTCGAGCTGGATGAGTTTCTTTATCGGCCTCATCTGTTGGCCTCCCATACCAGGTGGCCTATCTCCGGCGCGATCAGCTTGCCGACGGCCAGCTCCACGGCGTTCCTCGAACCTGGCAGGCAGAAGAC
>JALOTO010000065.1 GCA_025457845.1 Thermoplasmata archaeon
CCAACTGGCGACCGACATACAGATAATAAACGACCCTAGCGTGGTGCCGAACGACCCAGTGCTCATATACATCAAGAACGTCGGGAAGGTGACGTTGAATCAGGAGCTCGTCAGCGTGATGCTCGACGGGACTGCTGTTGCGAACGCCACCGTAACCGTCACGGGAGGCACGTCCGCGTACTGGGAACCGACGAGCGTGTTGACGGTCTCGATAGACCAGAGCCTCGCCGCGGGGGACCACACGGTCACAGTGACGACCGAGAACGGCGTCAGCGATAAGATGGACTTCCGCATATGAGGCAGGGGGCCTGACCCTCCTTGGGAGAAGTCTACAAGCTTCAGATAGCCCGCGACGACCTGCACGACCAGATGGGGCAGGGCATACCAGCGGGCACCATCACCCTCGTCGAGGGGGCCCAGGGGGCAGGCAAGAGCGCGGTCCTGCAGCGCATGACCTACGGATTCATATCCAACAAGTACTCGGTCACCTACATCTCGACTGAACAGACCGTCAGGGACTTCATCAACCAGATGTACTCGCTCGACTACCCAGTGGCGTCCTCCTTGCTCGACGAGAAGCTGCTCTTCGTGCCGGTCTACGCACTCGTAGGCCAATCGAGGAGCAGGGACGACTTCCTGGGCATGCTGATGAAGGCGAAGGAGCTCTTCAGAAGCGACGTGATCATCATAGACACATTCTCCAGCCTTGTGAGCAACAGCCTGCAGAAGGAGGAGAACAGCCTCAGGATACTCGGTTTCTTCAAGAAGCTGGCCGGCATGGGGAAGAGCATCATACTGTCTGTCGACCCGACCGAGCTGAAGCCGGAGACGCTGAACCCGTTCGAATCCGACAGCCATATATTCCTCAACGTCGTGGTCGCCCAGGTCGGCGGCATGATATCCAGGAGCATCATGGTCAAGAGGTTCTCGAGCACGCAGTTCAGGGTTGCCCCCATAATCGGGTTCAGGATCGAGCCGAACGTCGGCATGGTCATCGAGATAACCTCGGTGGCGTGAGGAGGACAGTACATGCCAGCGAACCTGAGCGCGGTGATGGCCCGTAACCCCCACCTCAGCATCTACCTGCAGGAGTACGCTCAGAAGACGAAGCTGAACCCCAACTTCGTGGAGACGGTCACCCGGGACCAGGCCAAGGACGGGACCGTGAACATAGTCTATCCCGTCGGCGACCCCATCTTCATACACCTCCACGGGTCCAAGGATACTGGTTACAGGTACACGGTCGTGCAGCCGATCCTGACCGACGATCTCAGGCCGAAGTACACGAGCGTCATCGACAGGGTCTTCCTCCAGGCAGGCAAGGAGAAGATACACACGACCGACCAGGAGTTCACAGAGGTCGTCGACAAGATACTCAAGGAGAATGTGAAGGTCACAGGTGGACGGCCCCCGTCAAAGGCCACGCAACTGTTCAGGCCAGAGCACAAGATCTACATGAGCGACGAGGACTTCAGCGTGGTGGACTACTACGTGAAGAGGAACGTCGTCCAGAACGGGGTCCTCGAACCCCTCCTGAGGGACCCGTACATCGAGGACATACACTGCATAGGCCCCAAGAACATCAACCTCTACCACAAGGTCTTCGGGATGAGCGAGACCAACATCAGGTTCGAGTCTCTGGAGGACCTCGACAGGTACGCCAAGGGCATGAGCGAGAGGATGGGGAGACCGGCATCCATCTCGAGGCCCATCATCGACGGCGCGCTCCCCGACGGATCCCGTATCAACATCGTCTATGCGGACGACGTCAGCGTCTCCGGGCCGACCTTCACAATCAGGAAGTTCGCCACCGAACCGATCAGCGCGCCGCAGCTCGCGAAGTGGAACACCATGAGCGCCCAGGAGGCAGCATACCTCTGGCTCTGCCTGGAGAACGGCATGTCGGTGTTCGTCTGCGGCGAGACGGCCTCCGGCAAGACCACGCTCCTCAACGCCATCTTCCCGTTCATCAGGTACGACCAGAAGATCTTCTCCGCAGAGGACACCCTCGAGGTGCAGCCGCCCCAGGAAGTCTGGCAGCAGCTGTCCACCAGGGAGTTCGGGCCGGAGGACAGCAGGGTCGACACCTTCGCGCTGCTAAGGGCCGGCCTGAGGTCCAGGCCGAACTACATCATCGTCGGTGAGATCAGAGGGAAGGAGGGCAACGTGGCGTTCCAGGCCATGCAGACGGGCATCCCAGTCATGGCCACCTTCCACGCCGCGTCCGTCAAGAGGATGATCCAGAGGTTCACCGGCGCACCAATCAGCGTCCCGATAACCAGCATGGACAATTTGAACGTGGCAGTCTTCCAGGCAGGGATATACAGGGCCGGGAAGCTCATCAGGAGGACCCTGTCCATCGAGGAGATTCTCGGATACAGCGAATCCATGGGCGGCGTCATGACCAGGGCCGTCTTCGTCTGGAACCCCGTATCGGACCAACACCTGTTCAGGGGCATGAACAACTCATTCATCCTCGAGGAGAAGATCGCGGTCAAGAGGGGCTACAAGGACAAGAGGGACATCTACAAGGAGCTCGCCCTCCGCACGAGGATCATCGAGAAGATGATGGAGACCAACATGACCGCTTACAAGACCGCGAACGACATCCTGAAGGCCTTCCAGAAGGAGGGCGTCTCGGGACTCCCGTTCAGCGTGTGATACCGGTACGGCCAGCAGTTGGCCCTTTTGATAGTCAGGCATGAGAATTGAGCCTCAACCCTTATAGGCCGTCCGGCCGGATGTTCGTCCGAGGCCACCGAGCATGCGCTCCACCGAATGGGCTGAGTCACCGCACGGTGCCCCTGACTCCACAGGGCGAAGGCAGCGGTCCCGCCGGCCCCTAGGAGGGGAGTGCTGATGCCGGCCGACAAGGTGGCGTTCTCGAAGGCCATGGAGCGGAACCCGCACCTCTCAGTGCACGTTCAGGAGTTCATGAACGTCCACAGGAAGATGCCCGAGTTCCACCCCTCGTTGGCCAAGGAAGTCGGGGACAGGGAGGAGCTCAACATCATCTACCCGATAGGCGACCCACTCTTCGTCCACGTCTTCATGACGAAGTCGGTACCGATCACCTATACGTCCGTCCAACCCATCCTCGACGACCAGCTGCGCCCGAGGTATGACCGCATCATCCACCAGGTGTACAACAAGGCGCTGCTGGAGAAGCCGCACGACACCCTCAAGGAGTTCGAGGAGAACTTGATGAAGCTCATAGATTCTTCGACGGTCGTCTCCGAGAGGACTGACATGCCCAAGAGGAAGCTCTTCGGGGACCTCTTCGCGGAGCCCAGGATCCCTGTGACCGAGGAGGAGCTCGACAGGGTCAGGTTCCACGCGAGGCAGAACATCGTCCTCAACGGGCCGCTTCAGCCGCTCCTCATGGACCCGTACATCGAGGACATATCCTGCATAGGGACGCAGAACATCTCCCTGATCCACAAGATATTCCAGGCGACCCCGACGAACATCAAGTTCTCTTCCGAGGAGGAGTTGGACAACTACGTCCGGTCGATGAGCGAGAGGATCGGCAGGCCGGTGTCCATGGCCAGGCCAATCATCGACGGGACGCTCCAGGACGGCTCCAGGATAAACCTGGTCTACGCGGACGACGTCAGCGTGCGCGGGCCCAGCTTCTCGATCAGGAAGTTCGCCGCGGAGCCCATAAGCATCACGCAGCTGGTGAACTGGAACACCGTGAGCGCCCAGGAGGCCGCATACATATGGATGTGCCTCGAGGAGGGGATGAGCATCTTCTTCTGCGGGGAGACCGCATCGGGCAAGACCACGACGATGGGCGCGGCCCTCCCGTTCATCAGGCACGAGAGCAAGATATACACCGCCGAGGACACGATCGAGATACAGGTGCCCCACAAGGTCTGGCAGAGGCTCGCCACCAGGGACTTCGGTCCGGAGGAGAGCAGGGTGGACACGTTCGCGCTGCTGAAGGCGGCGCTCAGATCCAGGCCGAACTACATCATCGTCGGCGAGATAAGAGGCAAGGAAGGCAGCGTCGCCTTCCAGGCCATGCAGACCGGGCACCCGGTGCTCGCGACCTTCCACGCGGCCTCCACGAGGAAACTGATCCAGAGGTTCACGAGCGACCCGATCAACGTCCCCATCACGTTCATCGACAACCTCAACGTCGCATTCTTCCAGGGCGGCATCTACAGGGGCGGCAAGTTCCTCAGGAGGACCCTCTTCATAGACGAGATAGTCGGCTACAACGAGGCCCTGGGCGGCATCATGACAAGGACGGTCTTCATGTGGAACGCCGCGGACGACACGCACGTCTTCAAGGGGATGAACAACTCGTTCATCCTCGAGGAGAAGATCGCTGTCAAGAGGGGGTACTCCGACAAGAGGAAGATCTACGAGGACCTCGCGCTGAGGACCAGGGTCATCGAGGAGATGGTCCGTCGGGGGATCCTCAAGTTCGAGCAGGTCGACAAGATCATGGAGGAGTTCCAGAAGAAGGGGGTGAGCGGCCTACCCTTCCCGGTGTAGGCGGTCCATGACAGAGAACAAGTTCGTCCGGATGTACAAGTCCATGGACATGCCGGTCACGAGGTATTTCACCAGGTACGCGCTCCCCCTGGTGATCCTCGGCATAGTCCTCACGGCGGTGCTCGTCGTTCTCCTCCCGGAGCTCGCCACGGACCGGATATTCAGGTACCTGTTCGTCGCGATCCCTGTGATGACCAGCGTGGTCGCCATCCTCATCCCTCTCCTGATGGGCGAGAGGAAGAAGATGCAGATCGAGAGGAACATGCACCTCTTCCTGATCAGGATGAGCGTCCTGGCCACCTCGAAGCTGCCCAGGAAGAAGATGCTCGAGATCCTGTCGCAGGTCAAGGAGTACGAGGCGCTCAGCGACGAGGTCGAGAAGATCTACAAGCTCATGGAGTACTGGAACATGGGCATGTCGGACGCGGCAAGGACCGTCGCCAGGCGCACGCCGTCGCTCCTCCTGGCGGACTTCCTCGACCGCCTGGCGCACTCCTCCGACGCGGGCGAGGACATGGAGGAATTCCTGACCAAGGAGAGGGAGGTCGCCATGAGCACCTACCTCAACAAGTACGACACCTCCCTGAAGGACATCGACCTGCTCCTGGAGATATTCGTCGCGGTCCTCATCTCACTCATGTTCATCCTGGTGTTCATCGCCCTGCTCCCGGTGTTCATAAACACATCCATCACTCTGATCCTGCCTGCAGTCGCGCTCTGCTTCGTCGGCATCGAAGGGTTCGTGCTCTACCTGGTCAAGAGTTTCCTGCCGTCCGACCCGGTCTGGCACAACATGAAGGAGAAGAACCAGGTGGACAGGACCCTGAAGACCGTGCTGCCGACGACCTACGCGGCATGCATCGCCCTGGTCGTCTTCGCCATCATGGTCGGCCTGCCGATCACCGCCGTGCTCGCGCTCAGCGTGACCCCGCTCATCTACCCCGGCTTCATGATACGCAAGGAGGAGAAGCGCGTCCGCGCGCGCGACGAGAACTACGACTCCTTCATCAGGGCCGTCGGAGGGTACGCCGCGACGGCCGGAGCCGCGGTCACCGACGGTATAGGGCGTCTCAGCAAGCACGACTTCGGGGAACTGACCGAGAGCGTAACCACACTCTACAGGCGCCTTCTGACGAGGATCGACCAGATAAGGGCATGGAACATGTTCGCGGCCGACAGCGGGAGCAACCTCATCTCCAAGTTCACGGAGATGTACGTCGTCGGCCTGGCGGTCGGCGGCAAGGTCGATCAGGTCATAGACATCATCTCAGGCAACTTCGTCAAACTGATGAACGTCCGGAGGAAGAGGTACCAGGCGGCGGACAACATGCTGGGCACGATGTACGGCATGTCCATCGGCATCACCTTCACCCTGTTCTCCGCGCTCAGCCTCATGGAACTGTTGAACGACATGAACTCCCAGTTCGCACTCTCGCAGACCACGATAGTACTCCCCATCGCCCTGCAGTCCTTCGACCTCTCGTTCGCCGAGGGGGTCTTCATGTTCATCGTCATGGTCCACTCGCTCATATCCGCCAACATAGTCACATTCGCGGGGGGCGGCCACAAGCACAGCTTCTACATCAACTTCGCCATGATCACCTGGATCAGCACCGTGACCGCGATCGTCACACAGCTCCTGCTAAAGACCGTCCTGCAGCTCTGATTCGCGGGAATGGCCCACGCGATGCCCCTGTCAAACGAAACCGATATGAACTCCGCCGGTGATTGGATGGGCGGTAAGGACAATGAGGCCAGCACTAGTCGTCCTCGACATCCAGAACGTGTGGCTCGAGCAGAAGCCGGAGCTCAAGAAGTCGGTGGACAGACGCATCAATGTCATCAACGGGGCGATAGCCTGGTTCAGACGAGCCAAGCTCCCCGTGATCGTTGTATGCCACGAGGACAGGGAGATGGGCGTGGTGCCTGGCACCAGGGATTTCGAGATCTACTCGGCGGTCGCCGTCGAGAAGACTGATCCCAGGATCACGAAGCAGTATCCGAACAGCTTCGGGAAGACCGACCTCGAAGGACTCCTACGCAAGCTCGGCCGCGACTCAATCGTCATCGTCGGGCTGAGCGCCAGCGAGTGCGTCCTTGGCACCTACTTCGGCGCATGGGACTGGAACATCCATCCGTACATCCTCAAGGGCGGGATCGCATCCCACAACGAGGACCATGTGCGGGCGGCTGAGGACATCTGCCAGACCACCTCCCTCGACGCTCTCGAGAAGGAAATCGCTGGCAAGTAGTCCAGGGAGATCCCTGCACGGGCCGTCGGCTCGACTGCCTGAATGATGACCATGAGTGCTCCGTCTGTGCCGTCGGCCGGTGATTCTCAGATAAAAAAGAAGGGGGGCGTGTCTTGGGCATCCGCTCTCTAGACCCCTGCCCTAGAAAGAATTTGGCCACCGAGTCCTTGCCTTTCGCATACGCTGTGAGTGAGCGTCGCGATACAGGGGTGTTTAAGAGTGCATCCACGCAAGACGCGCGTGGCGAAAAACGCCCTCTAGGGCTGATAAGCGTTTGTCCAGGAATGCCCTGCGTGAGAATCGCCGGAGATTCTTTCGACACCCACATTCCTGCACCGCTGGCCTGATTTCGGAGGGGGTCTGGACGCATTTGATAGTCAGGTCCGAGAATTGAGCGCCAACCCTTATACCCCAAATGAGGCAGTTTGAACCACATGGCCACCGTGGGACGAGCGACGCTCACGGGGATCACGACGGGCGTCATGATCCTTCCGATGATACTGATGGTGCTGCTCCAGGTACCGTCATCATCGTTCACGGGCGCGTTCCCGGTGGATGACTTCGGCGACGGGATACGGGTCACTTATGACCCGTACAACTCGACCAACATCTCATCCTTCGTCGACGACGTGGGTAACATGCACGTCGTATGGGAGGACTACAGGTCGGGGAACGGGGACATCTACTATGTGAAGCTCGACCCAGAGGGGAACAAGCTAACCAACGACGCGAAGATCTCCAACGACGCGGCCCCGTCCATGCACCCAGCGGTCGCAGTCGACTCCACGGACCATATCTACGTCGTCTGGGAGGAGTACGAGAACGCCTCGTGGGAGTTGCTCTTCGCCAAGCTCTGGTACTACGACGGCAACATAACATTCCAGGAGAACGGGCTCCAGGTATCCGACTCCGACCCCGCGAACTCGACCGAGCCGGACATCGCGGTCGAGGCAGAGGGCGGTCTCTCCCTCGTATGGACCGATGCGAGGAACGACGCTGGCGATGGGAACCGCGAGATCTACTACAAGCGACTGGACGAGCGCGGGTTCTCCCTGACCGCCGACATAAGGGTCACGAGGGACCCGGGCCTCTCCGAGCATCCGAGGATAGACCTCGACTCGAACAACGATGTCCATCTGACATGGTACGACTTCAGGGACTCCGACGACGGCATAGTGGTCAACCACGGGGTGTTCTACCGGAAGTTGACAGTGGACGGGCTAATGCAGACGGTCGAGCGAAGGGTGACCTTCGCGTCCCCGGCGAGCATCCCCGACATCGCAGTCGACACCGACGGGAACGTGCACATAGTCTTCGACGA
>JALOTO010000066.1 GCA_025457845.1 Thermoplasmata archaeon
GCATCGCACCTACCGACAAGTTCTAGAACCAAGCGGAAGCTATCTTCACCGGGGTGCGAGGAGGCCATGCGTCATCCATCGGTTGCGGGCCAGTTCTACTCCGGGGACGAGAGGGGTCTCAGGGATGAGATCGACGAGTGTTTCACGGGACCACTCGGCCCGGGAAGCCTTCCAGAGGTGAACAGGAAGGGCCCGAGGAAGGTCGTAGGCGGGGTGGCGCCACACGCGGGCTACATGTTCTCGGGCTCCGTCGCGGCCCATCTGTACTCGAGGATCGCCGAGGACGGGGTGCCCGCCACCTTCGTCATCATAGGCCCGAACCACACGGGCCACGGGTCCGGCATCGCCGTCGTCACGGACGACTTCCAGACCCCGCTCGGGGTCGCGAAGGTCGACCGCGAGGTGGCTAAGGCGGTCCGCAGGGACCTCGTCGACGAGGACGCGACCGCCCACTACTACGAGCACTCGATAGAGGTCCAGCTGCCGTTCATACAGTACCTGACGGACGACTTCAGGTTCGTGCCCATCTGCATGGGCTTCCAGGACTACGACGCCGCGAGGTCGGTCGGGGAGGTCGTCCGCGACGCGCTCAAGGGCAAGGACGCCGTGGTCGTCGCGTCGACGGACCTCTCCCACTACGTCACCGCGGCGACGGCGAGGGCCAAGGACGGGAAGGCGTTGGACGCGATAGTCAGCATGGACCCGAAGAGGCTGTTCGACGCCGTGAGGGATGAGAACATATCGATGTGCGGCTATGGCCCGGTCATGGCGACCATGACCGCCTGCGGCGGGGCCGAGGCGAAGGTCCTTAAGTATGCGACCTCCGGCGACGTACGTCCCATGCGCGATGTCGTCGGGTACGCATCCGTCGTTTTCACCAAGAAGTGATGTGAGGTCTTCCCTTGAGGCTACGGTTCCCCGCGATAACGAGCAAGGTCGTGCTGGCGGCGTTCGCCTTCACCGCGTTCTGGGCCGCCCTCGTGGTCACCGCGCCTCTGATGGTCCCGGAGGGCACCCTCACCGACCTGACAGGGGTGGTTGGCAGCCACGACAACGACGACCAGTTCGACTCGCTGAACCCGCTCCCCCACGCGGTCTACTGGATAGGCGACGGCGAGTGCCACCAGATATCGGACAGGAGCTACTTCCTCAACGGCAACCAGATGCCGTTCTGCGCGAGGGACCTCGGGCTGTTCCTCGGCCTCGCGGCTGGGTTCGGCCTAGCGACATTCGTCGCGATAAGGATCCACCCGGTTCTGGTCCTCGCAGGGCTTGTCCCCATGGCGGTCGACGGCGGCGTACAGCTGGTGACCGAGTACGAGTCGAACAACCCGCTCAGGCTGCTCACAGGACTGATCGCGGGGCTCGCCCTCTCCCTGCTGTTCGCCCACATGATCTTCGCCATACAGGACGGGCCCGTCAAGAAGAAGCCCACGCCGGCGGTCCCGCGGGAGAACCTCAGCAAGCCTGATATATCGACCAGGTAGTTCGCAGTTCCGACCCCGGTCCCTGCGACCGAGGGGAGGATTGGTCCCACATGGAGACATTCGCCCCTACACCTGCTCCGCCGCCCGCGCCAGCCCAGTACACCCGCAACTGCATCGCCTGCGGGAGGTCCATAGACTTCTCGGCCAACGTCTGCGCATACTGCGGCCACGACTACCGCGGCCAGGCACAGGCCTTCGTCCCGATCAAGCAGAAGAGTTCGAAGCCCGTCATCGGCGGCGTCCTCATACTTGTGGCCGGCATACTCGCCGTTGCCTGGGGCGCGATGTACCTCGCCCTGGACATCAACGGCCTCATGGACCCGGCCGATCTGCCGGAGGGAGTCACGTGGGAGGACATGCAGGGCATCATGGATGTGTGCGGCATCGTCTTCGCCGTCGCCGGCCTGGTCGCAGTGCTCGGCGGGGTGTTCGGGGTCATGAGGAAGCATTTCGCACTGGCCATAATCGGCGGGATATGCGGGCTGATCGGCCTCGGGTTCTTCGTCGGCTCTCTGCTGGCACTGATAGGTCTCATACTGGTGGCGATCTCGAGGAGCGAGTTCGACTGAGCCACAAGGATAGCGGTGCTGGCGGCCAGTAAATAATCATAAATTTTATATATAATCTAAATGGTTTACATGGCTTGGAAGCGGGGCAGACCCCCCGCTTCCGATACGGGAAGGTGAAGGATGGCTTCAGCTCCAGTTGGGACAGCTCAGACGAGGAATTGTGTGTCTTGTGGACGCTCCATAGCGTTCGACGCGAACGTGTGTCCGCACTGTGGACACGACTACAGGGTTGCGGCCGGACCGGTGAAGCACGAGAAGGGCTTCCTGTCGATGGTCGGCGGGATATGCATCCTCATCGCGGGCCTTATGGGGATCGTGACCGGCGCGATCCTGATGGCCATAGACGTGAACGACCTGGGCGACTACGGGATATCCGGCCTCAGTGACATCGAGGACATGGTAGACGACATACTGACCGTCTGCGGCGCGATATTCCTCATCCTGGGGCTCATAGTGGCCCTCGGCGGGTTCTTCGGGATCCAGAGGAAGCACTTCGGCATCGTCATCCTGGGCGGCGTCCTGGGTCTGTTCATGTTCGGGCCCTACATGCTCGGGAGCCTGTTGGCGCTTGTCGGCCTCATACTGGTCGCGGTGTCCAAGAAGGACTTCGACTGAGCCTGGACCGGGCGCGTTCGAGGAAACCCGACAAACCCATTCAACATCCATTTCTTGCGGCTTTCTTGAGAAAGGATAATCTATCCGTCCAGTCAATCGGAACATCGGGCCCTACGGCCCCTAAGGATCGACAGAGGAGTGATTCGATGGCGACATCTGGCGCTCAGTCAACCAGGAACTGCGTCTCCTGCGGGAGGTCTTTCTCGTGGGATGCGAACGTGTGCCCGTACTGCGGGCACGACTATAGGGTCGCGATGGCCCCGCCGAGGAAGGAGCACGGGATTCTGGCCCCGCTCGGGGGCGTTTTCATACTGCTCGGGGCGCTGGCCTACATCGTCATCGGCGGGCTCATTGCAGCCGGCAGCACGATCGCGCTCATGCCGAGCTTCGGGACGAGCGCGATCGGGATAATCTGCGGCATTGTCGTCCTCATAATCGGGGTCGTGTCGCTCCTCGGTGGCATCAACGCGATCCAGAGGAAGAGCTTCGCGATGGCCATAATAGGCGGTATACTGACCCTTCCGACCATCATAGGCCTGATAGGGCTGATACTGGTCGCGGTGTCGAGGGACGACTTCGACTGAGAAGTCGGCTCCGGCCATACGACCGAAACCGCTTACCCATTTCCTTCAGATCTTCTTCATCATGCCCAGCTCGGGCTCGTAGACATCGCCCTTGTCGAGCAGGCTGGCGACTACCTCCTCGAGCCGGACCTTGTCCATCTTCTTCCCCTTCGCGGCCTCCACGATGGAGTCCCAGGGGGCGCCCTTGCCCTTGTCCAGCGACTCGATGATCTTCAGCACGGCCTCCTCCTCGTCGGCGCCGATCTTGACCTCGTGCATCTGCTCCTCGCCCTTGACGGCCTTCTCCTCCCTCACGGCGGCCTTCGGCGCTGGAGCGCGGCGCTCCGGCGTCCCCTCTGGCCTCGGCCCGATGTCGGGGAGTATGGTCCTGAGCGCGTCGGCCGCGCTCCTCCTGAACCTCTCCACGTCCACGTCCTTGTAGTAGTCGAGGGCCCTCACGACGCCGTCGGCCAGGTTGCCGGTGTGGCCGAGCTTGACCAGGCCGGCCACGGTCGGCTGCCCCATCTTCATCGCGTCCTTGACCGCCTCGGCCCGCCTGAGCGTGCTCTTCGCCGTCTCGAGGACCCAGAGGTCCCTCGCGTCGGCGTCGACGACCGCTATGCGTTCCGGCCTTATGCTGAGGTACTTCACGCCCTCCTCGGGCGTGTACGCCCTGCTCTTCCCGACGATCGCGACGAACGCCGGTGGCTGGATCTTGGAGAGCGCGGCGGCGGCCGCCGGCTGGAACTCCCCTGCGGATATGTAGAACGTGCCCGTCGGGTCCGTGACCCTGGCCCTGTACCGGGGCTTCCCGGGCTCCCCCATGTCCTCGACGTCGGTGACCACGCCGACGACGAACATCCTGTTGACCTTCGCGCCCAGCGGGGTGACTATGTAGGACACGGGCTTCTCCCCCTCGCCGGTGTGCTCGAGCGTCGAGGAGTTGTACTCCTCGGCGAAGACGCGCCACGCGACCTCGCGGAGGTTCATTCCTCTCCCTCCAGCTCGACCAGGAGGCGTTCGACCTCGGGCTTGACGTCCTCCTTGGCGTAGGCCGCCTCCCTGACAATCATCGAGAGGCCGTACGTGTCGGCCGTGATGTTGCCCGTGGCCGTCATGGCCTTGAAGGTCAGCTGCTCCTCCATCACGTCCTTCAGGTAATCGAAGTTCATCGACTGCTTCGCCTTCTGGATGCACTCGTCCAGGGTGGTGTCGAGCATCCTCTCCGTGATGTCCCTGCCGAGGACGACGCTGACCGCCCCGCTGCCGTCGTCGAGTATGGCCTTGACCCTGAGGTCGGGCGTCCCGTCGACGCGCCCGTGGACCTTGCAGGTGCCCTTCTGGAGCGCGCGCTTGCACTCTGGGCAGCGCATTATGAGGCCCGAGCCCTCCCGGACCTCGATTATGACCCC
Source organism: Thermoplasmata archaeon (assembly GCA_025457845.1). Next base: position 4,647 of record JALOTO010000066.1, read on the forward strand.
CTTGACAGTCACGTCGCTGGCCCCTCCGGCCTGGGCGACCTCGCCTATCAGCCTGGCGCCGGTCTTCTTGAGCTCCTCGGCGCTGGGGAACTTCTCCTTGACCCTCATGACCTCGGCCCGCTCGTCGAAGCTGAGCTGGGGCACGCCCCTGTAGGACTTGACGACGCCCCTCGATATGCGGACGACCTCGTCCTGCTTCAGCTTGAAGTCGGACCATGCCGTGAACGGGACCTTGCCGGTCTCGTCGGCGACGACCCCCGAGAATATCCTCTTCTGCTGGCCCTGGACGGAGACCTCGCGTTCATCCACGGCCAGTATGCGCCCCTTGACCTCGACGAAGCCCATGCTCTCCCTGAGTTGGCCGACCGTCACGACCTTGGGCGGCCCGGAGGCCACCTGCGCGTCGGTGATGGTGGACGGGTCCTCCTTCTTGATGGTGACCCTGTTGCCGAAGTTGACCTGGACCCTCCCCTGGTACTCCCTCGTGTACGCGCCCCTGACCGAGATGACCTCGCCCTTCGAGAGCTGCAGCCCCTCGATCTCCCAGGCGGTGTAAGGGAGCGTGGTCGAGTCGTCCCCTATGAGCCCGTAGATGATCCTCTTCTTCTCGCCCTTGGCCGTGACCTCCTTCTCGGTGGCCGACAGCACCCTGGCGACGAAGTCGACGTTCGGCTCGCTCGGCCTGAGCTCCGCGAGCTTCCTCTGGAACCCCGCCGAGAACCCCTCCGCGTCCCCGCCGTGCCTCTTGACGATGGTCCTCTTGGCCATCGGTATGCTCAGCTTGTAGACGTCGACGCACTTGCGGAGCTCCTCAGCGATCTCCTCTTCAGACAACTTGTTCCCGAGCGCCCTGGCGATCTCCTGGATGTGGGGCGCTAGATTCTCTATCTGCATGATAATCCCCCTTGAGCAGCCGTTTCCCTTCTGTGCTGCTAGGCACGGAACCCCCCTTCTGCATATAAATCTCTGGACCACAGGCAGCCGAAAGTGCCTTACCTCCCCTCGGCCGCCAGGAACCCCCTGACGCGCTCCATGTCCCACACGAGCAGGGAGATCTCCTCCCTGTTCTCGATGGTGGGCACCCCCTCGTACGCCCTCCTCATCTCCTCCACCGCCGCCGAGTGGACCTCCTCGGGGACGTCCCACTGGTCCGAGAAGATGCGGGCGCCGAACTTCCTGAGCGCCTCGGCGGTGTCGTGGACGTGGACGTTGGTGGCGATGCGCATGGTCTCATCCGGCTTGAGGAAGTTGGACAGCTCCCTCTCCCTGAGCCCTGGATGCTTCACCTCGTATCCTCGTCTGGCGCATGCGCCGTCGTAGGACATCCTGAGCCTCTCGTACGGCGAGTCGTCGTCCCTTACGGTCGAGACCGAGACGAACCTGCCCTCAGTCACCCTGGCCACCTCGCCTAGCGCGCATCTCCAGGTGGAGATGAGGTGCATGACGTGGACGCTGACGGCGGAGCCGAAGGCGCGGTCCCTGAACGGCAGGGCGCAGAGGTCCGCCTTGAGAAGGTCCCTCACCCCCTTCGCCATGGCCTTCTCGAGCATTCGGGAGGAGATGTCGACGCCGACCACGTCGAACCCCCTGGACTGGAGGGGGGACGAGAACCTGCCAGTGCCCGTCCCGGCATCGAGGACCCTCCTCCTCTTGTCGAGGACGAGGTCCATCGCCTCGAGGACGGAGTCCATGATCGTCGGGGGGAGCCCCCTCGTATCGTCATAAATCTCGGCTACGCGGTCGAAGGACTTCGCCAAAGGTCGTCACTCCGTCTCAGGCCGGACACCTATCGCATGGTAGGGTTAATTCGTTTTCCGGGGCCGCTCCGGAGTGGGAGTCAGTACGCATAAATAGCGGCAAGTGTTAAAGCGTAGCACGGAAATGCCCGCCGGGGCAACAAAAGGGGAGAGGGGGATAATGAGAAACCTGCTTTCTAGGCTCGCAGTAGTGCTCGTGTTCGCCGCGTTGATCGCGGTCCCGTCGTTCTCGACGGAAGCCACGGACGTGGATGAGAAGACCTCGGACGCCGAGACAGCCGTGAAGGACTGGACCGTCCTCATGTACTGGGACGCGGACAACAGCCTCGAGTTCTGCACCGAGTTCGCGATGCAGACCTGGCAGGAGGCCATGGTCTCGGACGAGCATGTCAACCTCGTCGCATTCGTGGACATCCTGTCCGTCAACGGCACATGGGTCTACACGTTCTCCGGGAACGTCACCACGATGGTGGCGGAGTGGCCCGAGAAGAACTGCTCCGATGCGGCGGTGCTCAAGGAGTTCGTCGATTTCGCGCTCGACGAGTACCCGGCCGAGAAGACCATGCTGGTCATGCAGGACCACGGCTACTCGTGGCGCGGCCTGTGCGTCGATGACACCGACGGAGGCGGGATCATGCTGATAGACGACCTGCACACCGCCCTGCTGGAGATCAGGGAGGAGCGCGGCAGGCCCATAGACATCCTGGCCATGGACGCCTGCAGCATGTCCACCCTCGAGGTCGCCTACGAGCTCAGGGACGCAGTCTCCTACTTCACCGCGTCGCAGGTGGTCGTACCGTTCGACGGCCTGCCCTACGAGATGATCGTGGACTCGCTGATGGCCGACGAGACGGTGTCGCCGGAGGCACTGGCCACATCGATGGTGGACATGTACATGGAGTACTACAGCTCGAAGACCCTCTACGAGCACATCTACCCGTACGACCAGGACTTCGTCGCGCTCACCTCGTTCGACCAGTCGAAGATAGGCGCTGCGGGGGAGAGCTTCATGGCCCTCACGGCCGTGCTCGAGCCGATGGTCGATGAGTTCCACAAGGAGATCAAGGCCGCGAGGGACGTCGCGAACACAGGCATCTGGGCCAACATCGGCGGCTGGGAGTACCTGGCCGATGTGTGCACCCTGTTCGACGAGCTGAAGGGGCTGGACCCCGAGCTCGACGCGGCGATAGATGACTTCAACGCCAAGTTCGACGCGGCCCTGCTCAACGAGGGGAACAGCGACGTCCTCGGCGACCTGCCCCAGGGGGCGGTGATCAACTTCCCGCCGATACTCGCCCTCTACGATTCGGTCTCGTGGTGGTGGGCGAAGCAGTTCGTCTACCACGACCTGGGGTTGGACCTCGTCGACGGTTCGCGCTGGTACCAGTGCCTGATGGAGTACTACGCGGCCGAACCGGGGCTGCAGTCTCGGCCCAACCTCTGAGGGACGGGGGAAGACCCCCTACGGGGCAGCGTGCTCTCGGGCGCCAAGGCTACAGGTGTGTAGGTGGTGCCATGCAGCCGTCGAGAGGGCTCACTGCGTGAAGGTCTCGCCCTTCTCGTACTTGTCCCTGAGGTGCTTCAGGACGATCTCCCTGTCCCTCCTCAGGTGGCTCTTCTCGTACTTGTCCCTGAGGTGCTTCAGGACGATCTCCCTGTCCCTCCTCAGGTGGCTCTCGTACCAGGCCCTGACCACGTCTGCCAGGACCTCGTGGTACTTCTTCTCCTCGAACTTGGTGACAGGCACGTCGATGAGCACGTATTGGCTGAAGATCCTCTTCCAGCCGGCGTACTTGTAGTAGTGCTCCCCCTCGCAGTACTCGAAGACGATCCTGAGGTGGACCTGGCTGTCGACGCTGTAGTACCAGGCCTTCAGGGCGTCCCCGACCCTTCCCTGGGTGCGGTCGCCGAGGGAGACGCTGTCGATCCGCCCGAAGTCGAAGTCCAGGTCCTGCTTGAGGGCCCAGTGCTCCGGGTCCGAGAACTTCAGGAAGGCCGTCGACTCCGGCGAGAGAGTGAAGTGCACGTTGATCTTGTTGAACCTCAACTGGACCCGGTAGAAGTCCTCCAGGAGGCTCTTGGTGACGGCCACCTTCTGAGAGCTCTGCTCCTGCATGGTGTCGGTGATCTGGAGCATCTTCTTCTCGAGTTCCTCATCGAGCTCGGCGAACCAGTCGCCTTCTTTCCCTTCAGCCTTGGGCATGTACATCCCGTAATTGGTGATACTGTTACATGAATATAAGGCTTTGGTATTTATTCGACAGGCACTATTATTTTTCTGGCTATGCCTGATTTCACCTCCCGCGCGTGCCCGCCCGCGCGGGCCTTCCTCAGCAATCATCAAGTAGCGTTCGCGCCCTCACCGGAAGGAGCGCACCATGAGTGAACTCGGCGCGATACTCCAACCGCTGATCGACTGGCTTCAGGACAACCAGCTCGACCCCTGGACCTACGTGGCCGTCTTCTACGCTTACTGCGTGGCCGCGGCAGTGATCCTGCCCATACCCGTGGAGATATTCCTCTTCGGGGACCCCGTCGTCTCGATATACGTCAAGGCCCTCATAATGGGCCTCGGCAAGGGCACGGGCGCGTTGGCCGTCTTCTTCATCGGGTTCAAGGTCGAGCAGGTCATAATGAAGTACGCCCACTGGGGGTGGTTCAAGTGGATGCTCGACAAGAGCGAGGTGGTCGTGAGGAAGTACGGCTACCCGGCCATGTTCGCCATAATGTGCATCCCGTTCTTCCCGGACACCGTCACGCTCTACGTGTTCTCCATCCTGAACAAGGAGGGGAAGCTCATGACCTGGCACGGCCTCGTGATAACCAATGTGCTCGCCGGCATAGCCAGGGCGTTCATAGTGTACTTCCTGTTCCGCGACTTCTTCGAGCCAGAGACGACCGTGTGAGCCCAGGTTCAGGATATCTTGTCGAAGTGGGTCTTGAGGGTCAGCAGGTTGTCCTCGATCTCCAGGTCGTAGTACTTCGCGGGCACATCGGTCATCCTCATCTTGTGGACGCCGAACGAGTACCTCACCTTAGCCGGGGTGTGCTCGGCCCTTATCTCCATTACTCCGTCGAAGTCGTGAGCCATGAGCTTGAACAGCTCCTCGCGTATCCCGACAGGGAACGCGT
>JALOTO010000067.1 GCA_025457845.1 Thermoplasmata archaeon
ACGACAACGTCCTTTTCAGCCTCCCTCTCGGCCTGATGGTCTCGCTGTTCCTGCTCGCGTCCGCCATCGCGCACTTCTCGGTGGCATCGCCCTGGGGTTACCCGTGGTACGTGAGGAACCTTCAGAAGGGGATAAACTACGCCCGCTGGTTCGAATACGCGATCAGTTCTTCGATCATGATCGTGGTCATAGCGATGCTCTGCGGCATCTTCGAGCTCGCGAGCCTCATACTGCTGTTCGCCCTCAACGCCACGATGAACATGATGGGGCTCATGATGGAGGTCCACAACCAGACCACGAAGAGGACGGACTGGACCGCGTTCATCATAGGCTGCTTCGCCGGGTTCATCCCGTGGCTGGTGATAGGCATCTACTTCTTCGGGGCGATCATGGACCAGTCCGACAACGTACCGACCTTCGTGTACGCCATCTACTTCATGCTTGCGGCGTTCTTCAACGTCTTCGCCCTGAACATGATCTGGCAGTACAGGAGGAAGGGGAAGTGGGCCGACTACCTGTACGGTGAGAAGGTGTACATCGTGCTGAGCCTCACCGCGAAGACCGCGCTCGCATGGCTCGTGTTCGGAGGGACCAACTGGCCGAGCTAGAGGGTCGCCCCGCAGGAGGCGCACCTCTCGGCCTTCGGGTCGTTGAGGCTGCCGCAGTACCTGCATTTGACCCTTATCGCCGCCTCCTGCTTGGCGGTCTCGATGGCGCGCTTGTTGGACCTGATCATGTGGACCCCGATCCCGACGAGGGCCATCCCGACGCCCACCATGATGAGCATCCCGACCCACAGGCCGAGGAACATCGGCACGAGCGAGAAGAAGAACATCATGAACGAGAGGCCGAAGAAGAGCATGGCGAAGCCGTTGGGGTCCGGGTCGGCCGGTTCCTGGACGGCCACCGTCGCAGGGGGCGGGACGGGGTTTCCGCAGCTGAGACAGAAGCGGGAGACATCGGGGATCTCCGCGGAGCACTTCGGGCACTTCATGGGCTCACTCCGTCACGACGAGGGAATCCACGCTCATATCGTTTGCCTTCGTGTTATCTGATTCGATAGCGTCGGATCGCGCCTCAGGGCCTCCTGAGCCTGGCCCTCTCCTCCTCGCGCACGACCCCGTCGACCGCGGATGCGACATCCCTGTCCAGAGGCGGGGGGACGTGCTCCTCGAGCAGCCTCCTCACGCGGTCCCTGGCGACCTCGTGTATGGGCCGGCCTCCCTCCCTGGAGGCCATGTCCAGCCCGCGCTTGTCCCACAGCCCGGACACCCTGACATCCCCTCTTCTGACGCCGTCCAAGGTGTGCCTCCTGCCGATGAAGCTCCCCATGTGCCCGACCTCGTCTATGAGGTCTAGAGCGAGAGCACCTTCGTCGGTCCTGACCCCCTCGAGCAGCCTCGCGAGGTCGTTGAACGCCTCGTTGTTGATGACCATGGTCTCGAGGCTGCCTGCGCCGTCCCATCCCGCGCCTATCCCCGCGACGCTCTCGGCCCCCGCGAGCACCGGCATGAGTCCGGTCAGCATGCTCTCGAACCCCATCTGGATGTCCCATCTCGTGACGTCCGGCGACATCCCGTTCGTGTCGGCGACCATCCTGTACCTGCGGGCCAGCTGGACCAGGGCGGCGGAGGCGAGTCCCGCCTCCGGCGTCCCCCAGAGATCCCTGCCGGTGCGGGGGTCCATCATGCAGACCCATCCGGAGTAGATCGTCGGCAGCTCGGTCGTGACGCTCTGGATGAGCACGAGCCCCGCCAGCCTCTCCGCGTTCTGCTGCGCGAGTGACCCTCCCAACGTTATGGGCCCCGTCTCTCCGCATATCGGGCAGGGCATCAGCGTGTACGGGATGCCGTGCTCGGCGCTCCTGAGCAGAGCCTCGCAGGTCATGCCGCTGTAGGTCAGCGGGCTGACGGGCGAGCCTCCGAGGCTGAAGATGGGCCTCCTCCGCAGCTCCTCCGTCCCCCCGGACACGCACGCCCACAACCTCACCATCGCGTCGACCATATCCCCGTCCTGGGCGTAGCCAGCGACGTTCTTCCCGGAGTTCTTCATCGCCGCGACCATCGTCCTCAGCGGGACCGTCCCCGCCGGCGCGTCGTTCGCCACGACAAGGCTAGACGCGTAGTGGCTGTTCTCGAGGGCGTCCCCGAGCCGGGCCGCCATTGCGACATCATCGTAGGTCGAGTGCCGGGATTCTCCGGTGTCGAGGTCGAGGATCTTGGGGCTCCCCCCGGCCGCGTAGGGGAAGAGGTGCTCACCGTCGTACTCTATGTCCCAGTCCGGGTCCCGCGCATGGATGACGTTGCGGCTCGGGACCTTCCTGATGGCCTCCTCGACGACGGCCCTCGGGAAGACCACCACCCCTTTCTTGGTGGGGTGACCGGCCGCGCCCGCGCAGACCAGCCGGCTCCTCGCGTCCTCGTGGTCGAACCTCACGCCGGTCCTCTCGAGTATCCTGAGGGTCGCCTCGTGGACCGTGTCCAGCTGCTCCTCCGTCAGGACCTTCAGACGCAGGTTCTGATTGAGCCTGATCCCCTCCACCGCGGTCACCTTCTCTCTGGGCGTAATCGTCCATGTCTTAGATGAACTCTCTCGGCCGGGGGAGACCGCCGTGCGCGGGATGATATCGTGCGACCGCCATGTTCCTGTGCAGAGCTCTCGCGAGGATGGGAGATGTTCGTCATCAGGCGGCCAAGGGTCTTCATCATGGAGTGCATCCCGAAATCCGACGAGTACAGGGAGGGGGATGTGCTCTTCAAGTTCCTGGAGATGACAGACCCGAAGGACATCGCCGTCAAGGATTTCAGCACGAAGTCTGAGTTCCTCGGTCACCTGAGGAGGAAGAGGAACCTGGACGGGTTCAACTTCATCCATCTGTCCGGGCACGGCGACCCCAAGAGGTGCGCCTTCGAGCTCCCGCTCGGTCTGGTCGCGCCCGACGAGTTCCCTCCCAAGTGCTTCGAGGGGAGGCGGGTCGCGTTGTCCGCGTGCGGCCTCTCCAGGCGCGAGTTCATCGAGCCGTTCATGGAGGCCACGGGCGCCAAGGCGGTCATCGCCCCGAGGAAGGACGTCCGGTTCGACGACGCGGCCATCTGGTACCTCAACTACTACTACCTGATGCTCCACCACAGGTTCACTTCGATGGGTGCGTTCGACAGGGTGAACGACACGCTCTGCTACGGCCCGAGGAGGGGCCGCGTCAAGGGCGCATTCGAGCACTGGTCCTAGGCCGCGACTCCACCGTCATCTTAATCACCCATCGCATCATATTCCTTCTCAGAAGAGGATGGGAACATGCAGAGCGATCTCCCAATGGAGTTGAGGCTCTCGAGGCTGACTGTCCAGAGTCTCAGGAACCTGTGCGATGCCCAGGAGGTCCCGGGCGGCTCGAACCTGCTGAAGGAGGACCTCGTGCAGTTCTGCATCGAGAACGTCGACCCTGACGCGCTGGAGGACTTCTGCTCACAGCAGGAGGAGATCTACTTCGCGGAGAACATGGCCAAGGCCATCAAGTGGTCGACGAGCAGGAAGATCATCGACCTCGACCCCGAGAGCGACGACAGCATGGTCAACGCGGTGTTCACCATGCGTCGCTCGGACGGCTTCGAGGTCTACAACGTCAGGTTCGTCAACCAGACCACCGAGGACGTCGACACCGCGTGCGAGTGCGTCGACGCGAGGGAGAAGCAGTACTTCTGCATCCACCAGATGGCCGTGCTGGTGCGATGCCTGACCGAGGGGCTGTTCGCGCTCGACGACTGGATGGGGCCTATGACCAACGAGGCCGGCGACCTCATCATGGCGAACGTGTTCAAGAAGAAGAGGCCCAGGAAGTGAGCTCCCGGGTCATCTGAGCTTGGAGAACTTGTCCAGAAGGTCGTAGATCTCGTCCGTGGCCTCCTTCGTGAAGACCCCGGCCTTCTCCTGCTCCTCGACGTAGACGGCGGCGGCCTGCATGGAGATGTTCGAGCTCTTCGCGGTCACGGTGGCCAGCACGGATGCGGCGAGCGACGGGTCGACCTTGTACTTCTCCATGATCTGCTTGAAGTCGTACCTGAACGAGGTAAGCCTGTTCCTGTTCAGCATCACGGTCCTCTCGCTGTCGCGCGGGTTCCTCGCCCTTGGCTCGGCCCTCCGCTTGCCCCTGTAACCCCTGCTGTATGCCGCCAAATTCACCGCTCCGGTCGATATACGTAGTCCTACTGGCTACTTAAAAGTTCACCGCCTGGGTGCTCAGATGGTTGAACAACCTTTATCTACACCCACACTTTTCGTGCACCGAGCGACATGGCCCAGTACGATTGGCGTGAGGCGGAGCCCAAGTGGCAGGGCAAGTGGAAGGAGTGGGGGGTATACACGTTCGACCGGTCCTCGACCAAGCCCGTCTTCAGCATAGACAACCCGCCCAGGTACGCCTCCGGCGCCCTGCATCTCGGGCACGCCTACGGCTACACGGTCATAGACTTCGCGGCCAGGTACAAGCGGCTCAAGGGGTTCAACGTCTTCTTCCCGCTCTGCTTCGACGTCAACGGCACGCCGGTCGAGGTGCGGGTCGAGAAGCTCAAGGGGATCAAGGCATCGGAGGTCCCGAGGGCCGAGTTCGTCAAGATGTGCAGCGAGTTCGCGAACAAGTACATCGGCGAGATGACCAAACAGTTCGAGACGCTCGGGCACAGCATGGACCCGTCCATATACTACCAGACGGACGCGGAGTACTACCGGCGGTACACGCAGATCTCCTTCATCCGCATGTTCAAGAAGGGCCTCGTCTACAAGGGCCACTTCCCAGTCAACTGGTGCACGCGCTGCGGCACCGCGCTCGCCGCCGCCGAGGTGGACTACGAGCAGAGGCACACGAAGCTCAACTTCATCAAGTTCAGGGACGCGGACACGGGCAAGGAGGTCCAGGTCGCCACGACGAGGCCCGAGCTCCTCTGCACATGCCTCATGGTCGCGGTGCACCCTGACGACAAGTCGAAGGCGGACCTCGTCGGCAGGGAGCTCGTCACCCCGGTCTTCGACAGGCGCGTCAAGGTCATAGCCGACCCCAAGGTGGACCCGGCGTTCGGGACCGGCACCGTCATGATCTGCTCGATAGGCGACAAGGACGACCTGGACTGGATCATGAAGTACGACCTCCCGCTCGAGAAGGGGATAGACGAGGCCGGGAGGATGACCTCCATCGCAGGCGAGTACGCGGGGATGCCCATCAAGGAGGCCCGCGAGGCGGTCATCGACCACATGAGGACCGCCGGCCTGCTGGTCAAGCAGGAGCCCACCGAGCAGAACGTCGGCACCTGCTGGAGGTGCCACACCCCGATCGAGTTCCTGAAGGTCCCCCAGTGGTTCATCCGGACGGTCGACTACAAGGACCAGGTCCTGAAGATGGTCGACGAGATCGTCTGGAAGCCGGAGTTCATGAAGGTCCGGATCAAGGACTGGGTCAACTCCCTCGCGTGGGACTGGGTCGTGTCGAGGCAGAGGTACTTCGCGACCGCCATCCCGCTGTGGGAGTGTGAGAAGTGCGGCGATGTCCTCCTCCCCGAGGAGGCGGACTGCTACGTCGACCCGCTGGTGAAGGCGCCCGCGAAGGCGACCTGCTCCTGCGGCGGGAGTTATGTCGGCTGCAAGGACGTGTTCGACACCTGGATGGACTCGAGCATCTCCCCGCTGTACAACTCCTTCTGGCTCAGGGACGAGGCGCTGTTCGCGAAGCTCTTCCCGATGACGATGAGGCCGCAGAGCCACGACATCATCCGGACATGGGCCTTCTACACCATCCTGAGGGAGATGCATCTCGTCGGCAAGAAGCCCTGGGACGAGGTCATGATACACGGGTTCATCATGGCGCCGGACGGGCGGCCGATGCACACCTCGGACGGGAACGTCATAGACCCGGTGCCGCTGCTCGAGAAGTACGGCGGCGACGCCATGAGGTACTACGCCGCGACCTGCGCTCTGGGCGTGGACCACGCGTTCAAGGAGCAGGAGCTGGTGCGCGGGCAGAGGCTCGCGACCAAGATGTGGAACGTCATGAGGATGGTCGGGAGCGCCTGCAAGGAGCGACCCACCAGGCCGGTGTCGTTCATGCCGGTCGATGCGTGGATAATGAGCCGGTTCGGCAGGCTCGTCCGCGAGGTCGAGGCACGCTGCGAGGAGTACCAGTTCGACAAGGCCACCTCGTTGCTCGAGGACTTCCTTTGGCACGAGTTCGCGGACCACTACATCGAGCTCGTGAAGAACCGAGTGTACTCGGGGGATGACCGAGGCGCCAAGTTCACGCTCTACACAGTGGGCCTGGGCCTGCTCAAGATGATGTCGGTCGTCTTCCCGCACGCCGCGGAGGATGCCTACCAGTCGGTGTTCAAGCAGTTCGAGGAGCCGGCCAGCATACACGTGAGCGGATGGCCGGAGGCGCCATCCACCGATGACATTGCGGAGCGACAGGGAGAGGCTGTCAAGGACGTCACCGCTGCGGTTAGGGCCTGGAAGTCGTCGAAGGGCCTGTCCCTGAACGCGGAGATACGGAGGGTGGAGGCCGTCGGAGCAGAGGCTTCCGCCCTGCTCGGAGGGTCGGAGACGGACGTGGGGGCGACTCTGAAGGCAAAGGAGGTAGCCACGCTCTCGTCAGTCGACCTCAAGGAGACTATCACTGGCGTGAAACCGGTCCACGCCAAGATCGGTCCTGCATTCAAGAAGGACGCGAAGGAAGTGGTCGAGCTCCTGTGCGCGTTCGCGCCCGGGGCCAATGTGTCATCTGACGGCCTGGAAGTTACTCTGAAGGATGGACGCACGATCAGGCTCGAAAAGGACTTCTACCAGGTGCAGAAGTCGCTGACCTCGGAGCGCGGGAGCCTGGACCAGCTGTCGGTGGGACCGATCACCGTCCTGATATACGAATGAGCGGTCTGGCCACCGTCGTCATTCTCCATCTGTGACGTCGGATGCCGTCCGGGAAGTCTTATATCGCGGTGCCTCCATCGATAGACCGAGGGATTGGTGTGACGTGCTCTCGTTGTGGGGCCGAAACGCCCGAGACTGCCAGGTTCTGCCCGAAATGTGGAGGCGACCTGCAGACGCCGTCGCGCATTGACTGCCCAAGATGCGGCGCGAGCACATCGTCGTCCAACGACTACTGTCCGAACTGCGGGGCTTCGCTGCGCAGGCAGGGTGCCACCAACCTGGCTTCGGCCGGCGGCATCCTTTGCATCTTGGCGGCATGCATGTGCGCCGTCATGGGCGGTGTCGGGTTCACCATCGACCCATTCAGGGACGAATCGAAGTACCTCCTCATGGGCGTCGCTGGGTCAATAGCGTTCGTCCTGGGCTTCACAGCAGGGATACTCACCCTTCGGAGAGCGGTCTTCCCCATGGTGATACTCGGCCTCGTCGCTGTGATCTTCGCGCCGTACTTCACCCTCTTCGAGAATGAGCTGTTCCTGATTCTCGGCCTATCCCCCCTTATCCTCGGAGTGACGGCTCTCGCGTTCGTGGCTCTCTCACACAGGGAGTTCAGGCGAGGTTCTGGCCTCTAACCCGAGCGCGTGGTCGGCGGAACAGGTCCGCCGCCCACCGCGACAGTTTATAATACGGCCACGACGATTGCTCGGACGGAATGGACCGCAAGGAGTTCGTGGTCGAGGCGCTGCGTGGGGTCCTCGACCCGCACACGGGCGTGAGCGTCTACGACATGGGCCTCATCTCGGACCTAGTCGTGACTCATGATGCTGTTACACTCACCTTCATGCCCACTAGCCCGTTCTGCCCCGTGGGCATCCAGCTCGCTCAGGCGATAAAGGACCAGGTCCTCATGGTGGAAGGCATCAAGCACTGCGACGTCAAGGTCGTCGGGCACGTCCGCGCCGACGAGATAAACAGGCAGCTCAACGCCTAGAGTCCCTGACGAGGTCTATCCGCACCTTCTTGCAACGCCTAGAGTCCCTGACGAGGTCTATCCGCACCTTCTTGTTCGCGACGTATGTCCTCTCCAGGTCCTTCATGACCCCGAAGGCAACGGACTTGTGGATGTCGATCCTGCTGGATTCGTCGCCGATGTCTATGCGGCCGATGAGATGCTCGGAGATCCGCGCCTTCCGCTCGATGAACGAGGTGAGGTTGACCATGCTGACCCCGTCCTTCTTGCCGAGGTTGAGCTCGAACGGGACCATGCCGAAGTTGTCGGCGTATTCGTCGAAGTCGAGCTGCCTCTTGACGGTGTCCCTGCCCTGGGCCTCAGGCACGTCGGCCTCCTCGACCGTCGTGCGGCCGAAGCGCTCGATCGCCTTGACGAGGTACTGCTCCTCCTTCGAGACGAACGTGATGGCCTTGCCGGTCTTCCCGGCCCTTGCCGTGCGCCCGATCCTGTGGACGTAGTCCTCAGGGTTCTCGGGGATGTCGTAGTTGACGACGTGCGACACGTTCTCGATGTCGAGCCCCCTCGCGGCCACATCGGTCGCTATGAGTATCCTCAGCTTCCCGTCCTTGAACTTTCCCATGACCTTGTCCCTCGCGGTCTGGGACATGTCGCCGTGGAGCCCGTCGGCCGCGTAGCCGTACGCGCGCAGCTTGTGGGCCAACTGGTCCACCATTCGCTTGGTCGAGCAGAAGACCATCATCAGCTGGGGCCTCTCGGTGTCTATTATCCTGCACAGGGCCCAGAGCTTGTTCTTCCTGCCCACGTTCATGTAGCTCTGCTCGGCGTTGTCGACGGTGAGCGTCTCGGAACTGATCATGACCAGCTCGGGGTCGCGCATGTACCTCTTCGCGAGCTCCCTGATCGTCTCGGGAAGGGTCGCGGAGAACAGCATCGTCTGCCTGTCCTTCGGGACGCGCTGGAGGATCCACTCGATGTCGTCTATGAAACCCATGTCCAGCATCCTGTCGGCCTCGTCCAGGACGAGGAACTTGACGCCGTGGAAGTTGAGCTCGTTGCGCCTCATCAGGTCCATGAGCCTGCCCGGGGTGCCGACGACGGCCTCGGCCCCGCGCCTCAGCTTGTCGACCTGGACGGTTATGGACTGTCCGCCGTAGATGGGGACCGCGCGCACGTGCGAGTACTTGGCCAGCTCGTCGAAGTCCTCAGCGACCTGCACGGCTAGCTCCCTCGTCGGGGTCAGGACGAGCACCTGTATCTTCTTCGACCGCTCGAGCTTGCCTATGACGGGTATCGCGAACGCCGCTGTCTTCCCCGTGCCCGTCTGGGCCTGCGCCATCACATCCTTCCCCGCGATGGCCAGGGGGATCGTCTTCTCCTGTACCGGTGTGGGTTCCTCCCACTCCATGTCCACTATGGCCCTGAGGATGTCAGGGTTGGACACTATCGAGTCGAACTGCATTACTACCATTCTTCCTTGGTCTCAGACGGTCCGAGTTAGACCTTTTTACTATATGAATGCTTACCGTACTGCTAGGGGAAGGAGAGACGTGACTGGCGAGAGACAGGCGTGGGAGCGCCTATACTCGAAGCGCGGGCTGCAGTACGGCGGCTCTGGCGAGCTCGGACTGCTAGCCCCCCTGCTGAAACCGGGCATGCTCGCTCTCGACGCGGGATGCGGGGACGGCAAGACGACAGAGATCCTCGCCCGTTCGTGTGATGTCGTAGGATGCGACTTCTCCCGGGAAGCGCTGAGGGGGCTCAGGGAGCAGCGGGACCATGAGATGAAGGTGAATCTGGTCCAATGCAATCTGTTACATCTTCCATTTGAACCCGAAAAGTTCGATGCTATCGTGTGCGTGCACGCGCTCTCGCACCTGCGGCTCAAGGACCGCGAGGCCGCTGCGGCCGGGCTCGCGCGCGCGCTGAGGCCCGGCGGGCACCTCTTCGTGGAGGTCTTCGGGAGAGGCGACATCAGGTACGGCGAGGGGCAGGAGGTCGAGGCGGGCTCGTTCCTCAGAGGGAACGGGATCACGACCCACTACTTCCAGGAGGACGAGGTCGCGGGCCTCTTCCCCGGGATCAGGACCGTAGCCTCCGTCGGCGTGGTGAAGCGCGTCACCTTCGGGGCGATAGCTGGCAAGAGGGACACGCTGAGGACTCTGATGAGGAAGTGAGACTGACATGGCTGGCAGGGAAGTCACGGTCGACAGGGAGCAGGTCATCGGCGCCATGGTGCGCGCCCTGGAACCGCTCCCGTACGTGCACGCGTTCTACGAGGGCGGGGCCATCGCACACGGCAGGCTCGACGAGTGGTCGGACATCGACGGCTACGCCGTCGCCGACGACGACAGGCTCGAGGAGACCATGGAGGCCATCCGCGGGGCCCTCCGCTCGGTCTCCCCCATCGAGAAGGAGTTCGTGCCGGAGCAGCACTGGCCCGGTCTCATGCACCGGTTCTTCCGTCTCGAGCGCGCGAGCGAGTTCCTCGCGCTGGACATGGCCGTCATCAAGCTCAGCAGCGACACGAACTTCCTGGAACCGGAGGTCCACGGCGAATCTGTCTTCCACTTCAACAAGGGCGGCCGGGTCAAGGCGAAGCCGTTCGACGCAGCGTCGCACGCGAAGGCGATGGACGAGAGGCGCAACAGGGTCATCGAGAGGTTCGGCATATTCAACTGCTTCGTGCAGAAGGAGATAAACAGGGGGCACTGGATCGAGGCGGTGGACCTCTACCAGCGGGTCACCCTCGGCTCCCTGCTCGAGCTCCTGAGGATGAGGCACAACCCGATCCACTACGACTTCGCGACGAGGTACGTCCACGACGAGCTTCCGGGGGACGTGGTCCGGAAGTTCGAGCGTCTCTCGTTCGTGGCCTCGCCCGAGGACCTGAGGTCCAAGTACCGTCAGGCGACCGAATGGTTCGGGCGCGAGTCCGGTCCCAGGACGGTCACGGAGTGAAGGTCCTGGTGTAGACGCCCCATGCTATGCGGGCGACCTGGGCCTTCCCGCCTATGACGAGCTCGAAGGAGACGGTCTCCGGGTTGAGAGGGTCCGATCCCGCCCTGAACTTCGACCCGCCGAGGTGCGTCAGCGGCTCCTCGACGCCCCACGGGTAGATGACGGCCAGGCCTTCGCCCCTCGGCACTATCCTGAAGTTGGAGAGCCACGGGTTGTAGGACCTGTAGTGGCCGGCGAACGCCTCCCACTCCTTCGGGCACGCGCCGGGAGCGTTGGTCGTCCCCGGCCTCCTGTAGACGTCCGGTCCGTGGACGACCTCCGTCACCATGCCGCCCGACCTGACGAACCTGAACAGGAACCTGTCATGCCCGGGCGACCCCGCGTAGAACTCGTCGGGGCCTCGGAGGTCCATCCGGATCCTCTGCTTCCCTCTCACGAGGTTCAGGGAGTTCCTGGACGCGGCGAACTCCAAGGTCCGGTCTCCGCACACGAACTCGCCCGCGTAGTCCTTGGCGCTCTTGACCGAGTATGGGTCGGGCAGGGCCGCATCCGCGGGGATGGTCTTCCTTCCCTCGGCGGCCGCCCTGACCGATGCGAGCACGGCCTTCGTGACCTTGGCAGGTTCCCCCGGGCCGTTCACCGAGGCGAATACGCCGATGCCCATGTCCATGTCGACGACCAGCGACGAGTGGAAGCCGACCATGCCTCCCGTGTGCTCGACGTGGACGTGCCCCTCAACGTCCGTCGACCAGAGCCCGTAGCCGTAGTCCAGACCGTCCCCGTCCTTGACGTGCCTTCCAGCGAGGAGGGCGAAGGTCTTCTCCGGGATGATGGTCGCGCCCTTGGGCCCCTTGCCCTTGTTGAGAAGCATGCGCATGTAGCGGGCCATGTCGTCGGCCGTGGAGCATATCGATCCGTCACCGGTGTCGCTCTCGCCCCATGTGGCCGGCGCCAGTCCTGCCCTGAGGGGCCTGGGCCTGTCGTCCCTGAGGTCAGCGTAGCCCACGGCGAGCCAGTCGCGCACGTCGTTGTTGATCGTGGTGGTCGTGGCCCTCATGCCGAGAGGCTCGACGACCCTCTCCCGGACGATGTCTGCGATGCTCTTGCCAGTCACGCTCTCGACGGCAAGCCCTACGGTCTTGTACCCGACGTTGGAGTAGTGGAAGTGCTCGCCCGGCGGAGCCGACGT
>JALOTO010000003.1 GCA_025457845.1 Thermoplasmata archaeon
GAACGCGCCCGTGATCGTCACCCCGGCCTTCACCGATTCGTCGATGGCCAGGTCCAGGATGTCCGCGTCGCCTACCGCACCGCCCGCAGCCTTCACTGCCGCGAGGACCATCGCGTTCGAGGCCGCGCTGCTGCTCTTGAGCCCCTTCGAGATCGGTATCTCCGACCGGACCTTGACGACGGCGCCCGATGTCTTTGCGCCGGACATCGCTGCGGCCGAGAGGACGCATCCAGATGCCAGCTCAAGTCCCTCAGCCTCGCCGTCGAGGGCGAAGTCCGGCCCGTCCCTCAGCTCGACCGAGACATCGGTCTCGAGGTCAACCCCGAAGGCCGCGCCCTTCCCCGTGGCGATGGCGTTGACTATGGTTACCGCTCCACGGCAGCCCGCGACGGCCTTCATCTGAGGGCCCCCCTGGCCGCCTTGGCCATCGCGACGACGTCCGGCTCGACGCCCGTCCACAGCCTGAAGGCCTGCGCCCCCTGGTGGACGAGCATCTCGATGCCTCCGTAGGCCTTCGCACCCTTGGCGCGCGCGCGTTTCATCGTGGCCGTGACAGGTGGATTGTAGACCAGGTCGAGGAAGACCGTCCCTCTGCCCACGGCCTGCATCGGGAGCCCCGCCGAAGGGAATGCCTTCATCCCCACGGGCGTGCAGTTGACGACGAGGTCGAACCACCGGGTCCCGTCGATGTCCTCGAACCCGACGGCTTCCGCATCACCGGACGCGGCCCCCTTCGCCTGTCGGACACGCCTTGCCGCGACCGTGACCGAAGCACCCGAATCTGCGAGCGCCCGGACCGCCGCCCGGGCGGCTCCGCCTGCTCCAAGGACCAGCGCGGAGGTCGTTTCTCCTATGTGTATTTTCCGTTCAACTAGCTTTGAGAACCCGAATACATCCGTGTTTTCTCCGACTATGAGCCCTTTGTCGAACATGATCGTGTTCACGACCCCGGTCGAGGCCGCGGACGGACCCTTCCGGTCGCAGATGTCCGACGCCTTCGCCTTGTGTGGGATGGTGACGTTGACTCCCGTGAACCCCAAGGCTCCCAGCAACTCGACGTTCTCCCGCGTCATGTGCGCGGGTGGCATGTCGAGGTGGAGGTATGCTCCCTTCAGCCCCGCCTTCCTGAGGGCCACCTCCTGCATGGGCCTCGAGACCGAGTGGGACACGGGATGGCCGAGCAGTCCCAGAAGCACGCGCCCGCACGAGCGCAGGCCCGCCTGTGTGGCGACATCGAACTGGCCGGGTGCGGCCGGCTTCCCCGGGAGGCAGCAGTAGACCAGGGACGAGCCGATCTCGTCGGCGCACGCGCGCGTGAGGGCCCCCTGGTCTCCCATGCCGATGAGGGCGAAGTCCTTCCCGGCCCCCTTCGCGACTATCCCAAGCCTTGCCAGCATGAGCGCCTGGGATGCGTCGGTGCATGGCATCGCGACCTTGCCGATGTCGCCTGCGGCGCACGCGGCCTCCAGCCGCTTGGCGACCTCCTTGGCGCCCGCAGGCGCCCTGAGATGCGACGAGATGATCCTCTGAGGTCCTTCGATCGAGAGGGATTTCACGATCCCCGAATCGGTCCGGACCTCGAGATCGATGAACTCGAACCCTGCTTCGGCTATCGCTCTGAGGGCCTCCTCGCGCCTGCCGCCGCGCAGAGTCGACCTGCCCCCCTCCGCCGCGGACCTGAGCGTTGCGACAACCGGGCCCTTCACCGCCGCGCGGACCTCCGAGAGCGCCTCCGCGTCCATCCGCGCGACGTCGATGTGGTCCAGCCTGACCTCGACTATGTCAGCGCCCAGGCTGAACGCCTTCATTGACGAGCGCGAGACCCCGGAGATGCTCCTCTCGACGAGAGAAGCGACCAGTCGGACCATGTCTACTTCTCCCTTATCGACTCCTCGACATACATGCCGAAGTGCCTTCCTCCACGTTCCTGCTTCAGCAGGATCGTGTCGCCGACCTTCAGCTTGGAGACCGATGCGACCTTGCCCTTGGACCAGACCCTGATGGTCTCGGCGTTCTGGACTATGGTCGAGAACCTCTCGCCGTTGACGTCCGCTTCGATGAGCAGGAGGGGCCTGCGCTCGACCTTGGTCCTGCCGACCACGACCCTGCGGGTCGCTCCGTCGGCCCTGACCACGAGCACCTCGTCCCCGCCCTTGAGCTCTGACAGGTACCTGGTGCTCCCGTCCGGCATCAGGATGTAGGCATGGACCGGCCCGGCGTTCACCCTGAAGGGCCTGGACGCGGCGTACTCCGACTCCACGGTCTCCGAATGGATCAGGAACAGGCAGGACGACGTGTTGCCTATGAGCATCCCCTCGCCCACGTCGAGCATGGAGCATGTGTCTATGCACACCCTGTCGCCCAGCCCCAGCTGCCTGAGGACAGTGATCTTCCCCTCGCGCATCCCCAACTTGGGCGAGCTGGCCTCCAGGAGCGCCCGGAGCTTCCCCAGCTCTTCGAGCTTGGATGGAGCGAACAGCACCCCGTCCGCCCCACGCTCCATGGTCTCGAAGAACAGCTTCGCCTCCTCGGCCGTGCGGGCCATCATCATGAGCTTCGAGCCCGTGCCCTGGAAGTGCACTATGAGGTTCTCGAGGGGGATGACCTTCCAGTCCTTCGCGGAGATGACGACCGTCGCGCCGTGCTCGGCCAGCCTCTTGGCCTCCATCTCGTCCTTCTTCACCCTGACCTCGACGAGCCTGCCGACGGACTTCCCTCCTTCCTTGAGGTCCTTGCCGTCGAGGGTTATGGCCCTGAACCTTCCCAGGCCCGCGAAGTCCCCGTCGCGCTTGTCGAGGACGACGGTGTCGAACCCGTTCTCGAGGGCTGCTAGGACGATCTTCTTACGGCTCTCCCGGTTGGGTTGGAGGAGAGCCCCGACCCACACCTGACGCCCAATCAGGTGGGCTCACCGCCTATACATCTCGCCCGGGTCAGCACCCTCGAAAACGACCTTGCAGAGCTTCTTCGTGATTCCGGCTATGTCGTCGTGCTGGAAGACGTTCCTGCCTATGGAGACGCCCTTGGCCCCTGCCTCCATCGCATCGTGGACCATTCGGAGGAACTCCTCCTCGGAGCGCATCTTCTCCCCGCCGGCTATGACCACCGGTATGGGCGTGCCCTTGACGACCTCCTTGAAGGAGTCGATGCTGCCAGTGTAGTTGGTCTTGACGACATCGGCGCCGAGCTCGGCCGAGAGGCGCGCGCAGTGCGCCACCGCTTCCAGGTCGTACTGGCTCTTGACGTTCTTCCCGCGCGGGTAGCACATCGCCAGCAGGGGCATTCCGAGGTCCCTGCATCTGTGCGAGACCGCGCCGAAAGCCGCGACCATCCGCTCCTCGCCGTCGCCGCCTATGTTGCAGTGTATGGAGACCGCGTCGGCTCCGATAGTGACTGCCTCGTCGGGGTCACCGACCAGGACCTTGTAGTTCGGGTCCGGGGAGAGGCTTGTGCTGGCCGAGAGGTGGGCTATCAGGGCGAGCTTGGACCCGGCCGCCGGGCCCAGATACGGAAAGAGGCCCTTGTGTACTACGATCGCGGAGGCGCCGCCTTCCGCGAGCTTGTCCACAGTGCTCCGTATGTCCGCAATCCCCTTGACTGGACCGAGGGATATCCCGTGGTCCATGGGGACTATGACGGTCTTGCCAGTCCTCTGGTCGAAGATCCGTCTCAGCCTGATCGTCTTCCCGTCCATTCTCTCACCAGTCACTTAACCGTGCTATTTCTTGTCACTGTATGTCTCGATGCAGCCAGTGGTATATCTACCTTGCTACTCTTTGACAGTGCGAAGGCGTACAATATGTCGCAATACTTATCTATTACTGTACAGTTTCAATCACCGAGACCATGTGGGACAAGATAGCGAACTACTTCGAGAAGTACCCGTCACAGGCGAAGGTCGCGAGATACCTGCTCAAGTACGGTCTGCGCATAGACCGGGACCACGTGTTCTGCGGCGATGTACAGATCGCCGATTCGTCCCTGGCGCGTGCCGCCGGGGTCGATAGGAGGGTCGTGAAATCCACCATCGAGACCATCAAGAACGACCCGGCGCTCCTGAAGTTCTTCTCGCAGCTCATCCCGACCACGCATCTCAAGAACGCGGCTTCCGCCATGGGCTGGAGCGCGATCGAGATCGTCCCCACGAACGCGCACGAACCAGGCATCATAGCGTCCGTCGCGGACATCCTCTCGAAGAACGGAATAAGCATCCGCCAGGCCATAGTCGACGACCCCATGACCTCCGAGGAACCGAAGCTCTTCATAGTAACGGAGAGCCAGGTCCCGTCCGACCTGATCCCCCTCATAAGACAGGCGAAGGGCGTCAAGGGCGTCACCATCTACTGAGGCCCCTCGGCAGCATGCGGGTGTGATGGATTGCACGCCATGAGCGACCACTCGAAGGCCTATCTGGCCATCGGGATCGCCATGGTCTCGGTCTCGTTCGCCTCGATACTCATAAGGTGGAGCGACACCCCTCCGTTCGTCCTCGCCGCGTACAGGCTGGCCTTCGCGGCCGCCATCCTCGCCCCGCTCCTGGCTCTGACAGGTGGATTCTCCGAGATCAAGGGCTTCTCGAGACAGGAGCTCGCCCTGGTCGTCCTGAGCGGCGTCGCGTTGACGTTCCATTTCGGCCTCTGGGTCGTGTCCCTTGGACTTACCCTCGTCTCGACGTCGGTCATCCTCGTGACCTCGCACCCGATCTTCGTGGCGGCGGTGCAGCACTTCCTGATGAAGGAGAGGGTGCGCAGGGTAGCCGTCGTCGGTATCGTGATCGCCTTCTCGGGCGTCGTCCTCATCTCCATAACGGACTACAGGCTCGGCGGGGGCACGCTGGCTGGCGACGCCTTCGCCTTCCTGGGCGGCCTCTGCGCCGGGGTCTACTTCCTGTCGGGACGGGTCGCCCGCAGGACGCTGTCGGTCGCCCCCTACGCCTTCTCGGTCTATGGCCTGGCCGCCGTGCTCCTGTTCGTCTCAGGTGCGCTGGCGGGGGACGTCCTCCTGGTCACCGACGGGCGGGAGCTCACCCTGTTCGTCCTCATGGCCATCGTGCCGACGATATTCGGGCACACCATGTTCAACTACGCGCTGAAGAAGGTCCCCGCTCACATCATCTCGACGAGCGTGCTGGGAGAACCGGTGGGGGCGTCGCTGCTGGCGTTCGCGCTCCTCCCGGGAGAGGTGCCCACGGTGTGGATCGTCCTCGGAGGCGCCCTTGTCGTCGGTGGCCTCTACCTGGTCCTGATGCTCGGCTACGACCGCTCGGACGGCTAGGTCTCCCTAGCGCTGGTCGACGACCTTGATCAGGTGGTACCCGAACTGGGTCTTGACAGGCCCGACGACTGCGCCCTTCGTCCCCGCGAAGGCCGCATCCTCGAACTCGCGGACCATCTGTCCCTTGCCGAACCAGCCGAGGTCGCCGCCCTTCTTCCCCGAAGGGCACTTCGAGAACCTCTGGGCGAGCTCGCCGAAATCCTCGCCCTTTCCTATCCTGGCGAGTAGCTTGTTGGCGTCGTCCTCGTTCGCGACAAGTATGTGGGCTGCACGGACCTGCTTTGCCATGTGGCTGAGTACGGCGTAGGTCGATATTAAGATTCGCCGCCGGCGAGACCGAGCCAATATATCTCATGAGCGACGTCCGTTGGTTCATGACATCCTCGCCTAACCCCAATCCGTCGAGGGGGACCACCGGACTGCGTCTGGCCAAGGGGCTCATCCTGCCGGCCCTTCTTGCTATCTCTGGCATCGGGGTCATGGCGATGGCGTTCTCTGTCGATGCGCTCTCTTCGGCCGGCCTCGAGGTCCCCGGGCCTGGCATATACATCTTCGCCCTGGGGATGGTCCTGATGGCCCTCGGCCTCCTGCTGGCCGGCCGAGTGCTCCCAGAAAGGGGCGGCGACCCCGAACACCCTTGACGGACTTCCGACGCCTCAATCTTACGGCATGTCAAGACGAGACCCACCGTACCTGTCAATCGAAAAGGATATCCGCCATACCCCCGTCTAGACAGCCATGGACTTGAATCTGGACGAAGTGGACAGGAAGATACTGAGGGAGCTTCAGACCGACGGTCGGGCCTCGTTCAGGGACATATCTGGGAGGATCGGGGTCAGCACTCCGACCGTGAGCGCCAGGGTCCAGGCAATGACCGACATGGGTCTCATCAAGGGCTACACGACGATGCTGGATGCCGACATGCTCGGGCAGACCTCGGTCGTGGTCAGCCTCGACGCCAGGCCGACCGACATCGAGAAGGTCGTCCAGAAGGTGAAGGAGGACGACATAGTGAGACAGGTGTTCGTCCTCTCGGAATCAAGCGTGATGGCCATCGTGTCCTTCTACAACCAGAGCAAGTTCAGGCAGTTCCTGGATTCACTGTCGCAGATCCCAGAGATAGGCAGGATCAGCACCTCCATGGTCCTGCGCGTCCCTAAGGACTCGCAGAGGGCGGCATTGACGGACGAGGCAGGCCTGATGATCAAGTGCTACTACTGCGGGCACATGATGAAGGACGAGGGGGTCAAGCTCAAGATCGATGGGAAGTACCACTACCTCTGCTGCAACGTCTGCGCCAAGCTCTACAAGGAGAAGTACGAGAAGCTGAAGAAGTCAGCCTCGCTCCCAGTGCACGGCGAGAAGTGCGACTGCAGCGAGGATCACTGACCATCAATTGACGTACTTGCCAGGGTCCTTGTCGAATGCTGACTTGCATCCAGGGGCGCAGAAGTAGTACTCCTTGCCGTTATAGGTCGACTTCCACTTGGCCGTACTCGGGTCGACTTCCATTTTGCATATGGGGTCCACTGCCATTGCATCACCAGAAAGACCTGTGGGAGCGGAGCCAGGTTATCTCGCTTGCGGGGCATCGAGGGGAATCCAGCTCCGCTCCTCAGGCCTAATGTATTAACTTCGTTAAAGATATTCTTATGCCCTTACAGTCAGAAGTCCGCCAAGACTCCATTGGAAATGGTGGTTCCTGCGTGTCGTAAGGATAGCATTATATTCGGGCATCCTTCTGCGTCAGCTTCGGAGCCTGGTGAGCCAAATGCCCATATTCGAGAAGTCGTCAGAGAGGGCCGTCACGAACGCCATACTCGAAGAGTTCGCAAAGGACATGCGGAGCTTTGCCGACACCGACGTGATCGTCGTGGGCGGAGGCCCGAGCGGCCTGCTCGCCGCGTATGACCTCGCCAGGAAGGGCGTCAAGGTCCTGATCATCGAGAGGAACAACTACCTCGGTGGGGGCTTCTGGCTGGGCGGGTTCCTCATGAACAACATCACGGTCAGGTCCCCGGCGGACAAGGTACTCGACGAGCTCGGCATCGCGCACAAGGAGGTCGAGAAAGGCCTCCATGTCACCCCTGGCCCGCTCGCCTGCGCCAAGCTGATAGCCGCGGCGTGCGAGGCCGGCGCGAAGGTTCTCAACATGGTCTCTTTCGACGATGTCGTCCTGAGGGCGAAGAACCGCGTCGGAGGGGTCGTCATCAACTGGACACCCGTCTCGATGCTCCCGAAGGCAATCAGCGCAGTGGACCCGATAGCCTTCGAGTCCAAGATAGTGATCGACTCGACGGGGCACGACGCATGCGTCGTCCGCAAGCTGCAGGAGCGCGGGCTCATCAAGATACCAGGCTTCGGCGCCATGTGGATAGAGAAGAGCGAGGACGCGGTCGTCGAGAAGAGCGGGTTCTGCCACCCCGGGCTCATAGTCACCGGGATGTCCGTCTCCACGGTCTACGGCCTGCCGAGGATGGGGCCGACCTTCGGGTCGATGCTGCTGTCGGGCAGGCGCGGCGCGGATGTCGCTCTCAAGGCCCTGAAGTAGGGTCGGTCCCGCGCCTGCCGCCGCAGAAGCTCCCGAGATGGTCGACGGTGATCTCGCTCCTGGAGGCATGTTCCATCGCCATGACCGCGGCGCTCGCCCCCTTCACCGTGGTGAATATCGGGATCTCGAGCTCTACGGCCAGTCGCCGCATCATGTAGCCGTCCTTCCTGGCACCCGAGGTCTCGGACGGGGTGTTCACGATGAACTGGACCTCTCCGCCCCTCATTAGGCCGAGCACGTCGGGCGACCGCTTCTCGGAGATCGTGTACACCGTCCTCGCCTCGATCCCCTGTGAGCGCAGCACCGCCGCGGTGCCCTTCGTGGCGAAGATGCCGAACCCGAGCTCGGCGAGGCGCATGACGAGCCCTGCGGCCACGAGCTTGTCCTTGTCGCACACGCTGACGAAGACATTCCCTTTCCTGGGTAGCCTCTGCCCCGCGGCGGTGAACGCCTTCCAGACCGCCGCTGGATACGACCTGTCGATCCCCATGACCTCGCCCGTGGACCTCATCTCGGGACCGAGTATGCTGTCGACCCCCGGGAGCTTGAGGAACGGGAAGACGGACGCCTTGACGGCGTAGTGCTTCACCTCAGGCTCCCCGGCCAGCCCGAGCTCCTTGAGGCTCTTGCCGAGCATGACCTTCGTCGCGGCCTTGGCGAGAGGGACCCCGGTCGCCTTGGACACTATGGGCACGGTCCTGCTCGCGCGGGGGTTAGCCTCGATCATGAACACCTTGCCCTCCTTGTAGGCAAGCTGCAGGTTGATCAGCCCGACGGTCCCGAGGGCCATCGCCACCTTCCTCGTGATGGACCGCACCTCCTCCATGACCTCGTCGGGGATGCCCCTGGGCGGGAGGACCATCGTCGCGTCGCCCGAATGGACGCCCGCCTCCTCGATGTGCTCCATTATCCCGCCGATGTAGACCTCCTTACCGTCGCAGACCGCGTCGACGTCGATCTCAACGGCATTGGTGAGGTACTTGTCGACCAGGATCGGGTGGTTCGGCGAGACCTTGGCCGCGCTGCGCATGTAAGTCTCCAGCTCAGACGCGTTGTAGACGATCTCCATCGCCCTTCCGCCCAGGACGTAGCTCGGCCTGACCAGGACGGGGTAGCCGATGTCCTGGGCGAGCTGCTCCACCTCCTCGAACGAGTAGCCGGTCCCGGAGACGGGCTGAAGGATGCCGAGGCGGGCCATCAGCTCAGAGAACTTCTTCCTGTCCTCGGCGAGGTCGATCGCCTCGGGGGAGGTCCCGAGGATGCGGGTCCTGCGCCCGGCGAGATCTCTCATGAGAGGGAGGGCGAGGTTGACGGAGGTCTGCCCCCCGAACTGGAGGATGACGCCGTCCGCGTCCTCCTTGTCCAGCACGTTGAGGACGTCCTCGGTCGTTATGGGCTCGAAGTAGAGCCTGTTGGAGACGTCGAAGTCGGTCGAGACGGTCTCCGGGTTGTTGTTGATGATGACCGCGTCCACTCCCTCCTCCTTGAGGGCGAGGGCGCCGTGGACACAGCAGTAGTCGAATTCGATCCCCTGGCCTATCCTTATGGGCCCGCCGCCGACTATGACGACCTTCCTTCTGTCGGACGGTCTGGCCTCGCACTCCTCTTCGTAGGACGAATAGTAGTACGGGGTCTCCGCCTCGAACTCGGCGGCGCAGGTGTCGACCATCTTGAAGACGGGCCTCACGCCATGCGACAGCCTCAACGACCTGACCTCGGCCTCCTCCTTGCCGGTGACCAGGGCGATGTACTCGTCCGAGAACCCGAGCCTCTTGGCCATGCGCAGCGTGTCGGCATCCAGATGCGCTCTCAGCTCCTTCTCGGCCACCACGATGTTGGCGATCTTGTCGAGGAAGAACCTGTCCCACGAGGTCGCCTCCGCGACGGCGTCGACGGACATCCCGCGGCGCAGCGCCTCCGCCATGGCGAACATGCGGACGTCCGTCGCCTGGGCGAGCTCCTTCATGAGCTGTTCGTCGTTCCACTCGAGCGGCTCGAGGCCGACGCGGTCGATTTCGAGCGACCGCACCGCCTTCAGCATGGCCTCCTCGAGGTTCCTCCCGATGGCCATGACCTCTCCCGTGCTCTTCATCTGCGTTCCGAGGGTGCGGTCGACCGTCCTGAACTTGTCGAACGGCCAGCGCGGGATCTTGACCACGACGTAGTCGATGGTCGGCTCGAACGCCGCGCAGGTCCTCTTGGTTATCGCGTTCGGTATCTCGTCGAGTGTGCGGCCGAGGGCTATCTTCGCAGCGACCCTCGCTATAGGGTACCCGGTGGCCTTCGAGGCTAGTGCGCTGCTCCTCGACACGCGCGGGTTCACCTCGATGACCCTGTACTCCCCAGTCATGGGGTTCATGGCGAATTGGACGTTGGCCCCGCCCTCTATGCCGAGCGCCCTGATGATCTTCAGCGAGGCGTCCCTGAGCATCTGGTGGTCCCCGTCGCTCAGGGTCTGGGCAGGGGCGACTACGATGCTCTCGCCCGTGTGGATGCCCATCGGGTCCATGTTCTCCATGTTGCAGACTATGATGCAGTTGTCGTTCGAGTCGCGCATCACCTCGTACTCGAACTCCTTCCACCCGATGACGCTCTCC
This sequence comes from Thermoplasmata archaeon, assembly GCA_025457845.1. The sequence goes on from JALOTO010000003.1 coordinate 10,423, forward strand.
TCGACGAGGACCTGCCTGATCCTCGAGTAGATGAGGCCCCTACCGACGATGTGGACGAGCTCGTCCTCGTCCTTGGCGATTCCGCCGCCGGTGCCGCCCAGCGTGAACGCCGGCCGGACGAGGACCGGGTAGCCGCCTATCTGTTCGACCCCGGCCTTCGCCTCGTCGATGGACTTGACTGTGACGCTCCTCGGGATGGGCTCCCCTATGTCCAGCATGGTCTGTCGGAAGAGCTCCCTGTCCTCCGAACGTGCGATCGCATCCGGCTGGCTCCCGAGTAGGACCACTCCCAGCCTGTCGAGGATGCCCTTCTCGGCGAGCTCAGAGCAGAGGTTGAGCGCCGTCTGCCCGCCCATGCCGGACAATATCCCCTGGACGCTCTCCTTCTCGATGATGTTCGCGACCGTCTCCACGGTCAACGGCTCGATGTAGACCACATCGGCCGTCTCCGTGTCCGTTTGGATCGTCGCCGGATTTGAGTTCACGAGGACGACATGACACCCCTCCTCCCTCAGCGACCTGCAGGCCTGCGAGCCCGAGAAGTCGAACTCGGCCGCCTGTCCGATGACTATTGGCCCGGAACCGATGACCATGACCCTCTTCATGTCCTCGCGCTTAGCCATCGCGTCCCTCCATGAGCGGGCGGAATGCGTCGAACAGATGCCGCGTGTCGTGCGGACCGGGATGAGCCTCAGGGTGGAACTGGACCGACATGACCGGCAGCTCCCTGTGCCTCATCCCTTCGACGGTCCCGTCGTTGAGGTTCACGTGGGTCACGTCGAGGCCGGAACCCCTGGCGCTGTCAGCGTCGACGGCGAACCCGTGGTTCTGGGATGTGATGTAGACCCGGCCTCCGTGGCCCACGGGCTGGTTGGCCCCGCGATGCCCGAACTTGAGCTTGAACGTCCTCGCGCCGAACGCGAGCGCCAACAGCTGGTTCCCGAGGCAGATCCCCATCATCGGGTAGTCTTCCTTCAGGGCAGCTATCGTCCGCACGGTGGTCTTCGCTAGGTCGGGGTGGGAAGGGTCCCCTGGGCCGTTCGTGATGAACACACCGTCCGGGTCGATCGCCCGGACCTCGGATTCAGGGGTGTCGAACGGGAGCTGGATCACGTCGAACCTGGCGCGGAGCGCCTCGATTATGTCCTTCTTCACTCCGCAGTCGAGGACGGCGACGGTCCTGTCCTTCCCGGACCTGAGCTCGACGATCTCCTTCGTGCTCACCGCCGCGACGAGGTTGTCCTTCTCCGGATGCCTCATCCGGCAGACGCTGTCCAGCATCGCCTCTGGGTCCGAGGTGGTGATGCCCCCCTTCATCGTCCCTCGGGTCCTAAGGCGCCGTATCAGCGCCCTTGTGTCGATGCCTCTTATGCCGGGGACCCCGTCCCGTTTGAGCAGCTCGTCGAGATTGGAGACAGAGCTCCGGTGACTTGGGCCGGCGCACGCCTCGCTCACCACATGGCCCCATACCTGGACCCTGGACGACTGCGCGGCCTCGGGGGCTACGCCGTAGTTGCCGATGAGCGGGTACGATGAGACGAGTATCTGGCCGCAGTATGACGGGTCTGTCAGAGACTCCTGGTATCCCGTCATGCCCGTCGCGAACACGACCTCTCCCAGGGCGTCGCGTCGGGCGCCGAAGGCTTCCCCCTTGAAAACACTCCCATCCTCGAGGACCAGGAAGCCCTTCATCCGTACGACCTCCGGGTTATTCAGGCCTCCCGTAAAGAAGCTTGCTGTGGATATTTCGACAATGGAGGCAGCGAATATCTGGAATCGGACAAACTCCCTTCATCTCTGCCTGCGGTACCTCGCGAGCGCGCTCACCGCCATCACGGAGATCCACTGGTCCCTGTCCGGGTTCGGCCGTTCCGTGGTGTGCCACAGCCCGTCGCTCGATCGCGCCCCGACCAGCCACTCGATGGGCTTCTCCATCCTCGGGTCCGAGCGTCCGAACCCCATCGCCGTCAGCATCTCGAGGGCCACGAGGCCGCTGCCGTGATATGTCGGATACTTGAGGGTGGTCCAGTTGCTCTCCGCCCTGTGATGGCACGCGTGGTAGTTCCTCTTGAAGAAGCGGTCCAGGATGAAGTCCCCCGCCTTCCGCACGTCCGGATTGAACCTCGTTTCGGGATTCTGCACCATCCCCCGGAGCACGCTCAACGTCGTCCAGATGCAGCTGGGGATGTCCGAGTACCTTGACGGGTCGTACCCATGGGCCTTCCGGTCCCTGACCAGGTCCTCGAACACCACAGAGCGCATGTACCTGTACTCAGGCTCGTACCGCATGTCCTGGACGTACGGGATGTTCCAGCCGCCGTCGGGCCTCTGCATGCTCATCAGCCAATCCTTGAGCCTGCGCACGCGGGGGTCGTCCGCCATGCCGAACCTGTTGAATATGCTCAGCGCGAAGCCGTTCGTGTTGACCTCGGGGATGCCCACCATGCTGGGTCCAGGGATGTGCCCATCATCGGCCTGCCAGCTGAGCATGAGCTCGAGGCTGGTCCCGATGTGGCCTGCCGTCCTCGGGGTCTTGCACTCCGCCAGCTCGTAGAGGCTCCTCAGCATCGTCGTGTATGTCCAACCGTACGGCGGGCCTGGACCCCTCAGTTCAGCTGCAGCCCTCGCGCCTCCCACGGGCCATGTCCCGTCCTCACTCTGCAGTCTCAGGAGCCTGATCCTCGGCGGATAGTCCTCGCAATCAGCCAACGCTCTCCTTTGTTCAGGGGAGTCGTCCGGGAGCTGGAGGACGAACCTGTTGGCCCAGTACCTCACCGGAGGCACAGCGGTCCGAAGAAGCTTCTCGGTGGAGTCCTCCACCACGCCCTCTACCTCCCCCCGTCCCATGTGCCACAACCGCGGTGTGGTGAATGCTTCACCGCGATTTCAGCCTTTCCGGTGCTGTCCGGTCCATCCAGACGCGGGCCTGCCTCGGTCCCGGCAATCGTCACATCCTCCAATGGGTATTAGAGGGCCTAGAGCCCTCAACCGTCCGGACCGAGAAGATGTTCCCGTCTCACTGCAAGGAGGTCAGCGTCAAGAAGGTGGACTTCGAGCTGACCAAGGATAGCATCGCCAGCTACCTCTCCGGCAAGAGGGCCTACATCCGCACGAGGTACTACATCTTCAACCGCGGGGACGACTGGGCGGTCGCGTCCGTCGAGAAGGAGGATGTCAACGGGGTCCTCCAGCCGATCACGAAGGTCACGGTACTCTCGCTCCCACACGAGACCTCGTTCGTCGAGGACGCGTCCCTCGAGGTGCTCTCCGCGAGCAGGATGGGGCGTCTGAGGGAGATCATGCACACGAGGTGCGTCGTCGTGAGGGGGAAGGCCGAGCACATCTCCTTCTTCGTGGATGAGGCGCCAATGGTCTTCACGGTCTTCGACGTCGTCCCTCCGCGCCCATCCAAGCTCGTCGGGCTCGTGGAATCGGTCCTCGAGAGCGACCTGCAGGACACCAACGCGAGATTCGATGTGGTCGAGGTCGACCTGAACGAGCTGGCAAGGACCGACGGTCGCGATGTCATGTACCCGTGCCGGGCATCAGGGCTCAAGGCCGAGGGCAGGACCCTCTACCTGGACGAGACCCCCGAGCTCGGAAAGGAGGCGCTCAAGAGCGTCACCCTCGTCGGCTGCTCCCTGTCCGGCAGGATCTTCAAGGCGGTCTACGGGACGGAGCCGAGGCTCGTGAACATGTGTCCGCAGGACCTCCTCCGCTCGAGGGGCGTGAAGGGCCCTGCGCTCGTCAAGTGCTGCAAGGTCAAGGAAGGGTTCGAACTCAAGGGTGAGATGGCGGTCGTGCCCTGGGGGGCGAGGAGCAACGAGGTCTCGGCAGCTCTGAAGTCCCTCTTCTCTCAGATGTCCAGGTCGTCCTCCCTGAAGGAGACCACGGGGCAGGGACCGAGGCACTGACCGCAATGGGTGCACGCCGGCTCGTCGATGACGACCCTCCCTTCGAGCCTCAACGCCCTGTTCTCGCAGCGCGCGACGCAGATGCCGCAGCCCGCGCAGTCCATCGCCCTCAGGACGACCTCTCTCAGCTTGGCCGCCTTGGACCTGAGCTCGTGCTCGTCCTTCGCCTTGATCATGACTGGTCCCTCGGCGAAGACCGTGATCCCGCGCACCTCGGCTATGTTCCCGTCCGGTGACTGGGCGACCGGGCCTATGACTGAGAGCAGGTTCGAGACCCTCTGCATGTCCAGGGGCTTCGAGAACACCCCCTCCATGCTCAGCCCCTCGACGCATGGGCCGTACCCCTGAGTGCTCCTGAACTCGAGCGGCCCGGTGGACGGGTCGCGGGGCCCGCCTTCCGGCAGGACCACGCCCCCTAGCCGGAGCTCCTCCGTCACGGACGGGGGGAGGCGCTTCCATCTCCAGACATCGTAGCTAAGCCACGGGCCCTTCAGCCCCCTCCTCTCCGCGTAGCCGTCGAGGAACCCCTGCCAGCGCGGGAACTGCTCCCCGAGCTCCCTCGCCCGGTTCAGCTCCGCGAGGTCCGCGGCGGGGCACATGAAACAGCCTATCCTCTCGAAGCCCTGCGAGTAGAGCGGATTGACCCTGGCCCCCTTGCCGAGGAGATAGAGCCAGACGTGCATCGCGGTCCACTTCTGGATGGGGGATGCGGCCAGCTGTCCAGGGGTCCACGGGTTCCTCCACACGCGGCCCTTGCTCGCCCTCTGCTCCGACTCGTAGGCCCTCTGGCCTATGAAAGAGAGGACCCCTCCCGGGAACTCCCTCTGGATGAGTCTCGTCGCGGGGCCGAGCTTGCAGGTCTTGCAGCACCACCTGAAGTCCCTGGCCGGAGGGCCGAAGAGCTCCAGGTTCTGCCAGAACGATTCGCCCGCGGATTCCGATACCAGCTCGAGCCCGAAGTCCTGCGTGACCTGGGCCACGTTCTCCCTCGTCTCCGCGAACTCGAGCCCGGTGTCGACGAACATCAGCTTCGGCCTCACACCGCTCTCCAGCACCAGCAGGAGCGTGGCGAGGCTGTCCTTACCTCCGCTGTAGGAGACCGCGACGGGCAGGTCGTTCTCGGCGACGACCTTCTTGACGAACCTCGTGGCCTCGTCCTCCCTGCGGGCCATGGTCTCCCTGCTCGCCGAGACCGCGTCGCCCCAGGTAGCTGCCCTGGGCGTCCTTCGGGCGGTTCCCTCTTCGACGACCCACCTCGTCTTGACCGCGGTCCCGCGCTCGCCCCTCCTCATCTGCTCGGACGACATCTTCGCTAGGCCGACAGAGACGGGCATGCCGTCGGGGGCGATGACGATGGTCTCGTCCCCCGGGCGGATGCCGTCATCGCATCTGAGGACACCGACCGCGAGCGTGCTCGCCTTCTTGGTCCTGATGGGGACGATCGCGCCGGGGTCCACCACGACGCGACCCCTGGTTGCCGTCGCGGCCATCGCGACGGCCGCGAGGGGCCTGGGGAGGAACTTCTCCCCGCTCACCATGTTGAACCTGACGGCGCCGACGACATCGCCGCCGACGATGACCTCGTCCATGCGGTCTATGTCCGGCGCCTTGTTGAGGAGTGCTATGGCCCCTGCGGGGACGACAGCCTCGCCCGTTCCCTCCCCGAACTGCGAATCGATGAGCGCCTTGACCCTATGGATGTCCATCTCGAAGGCCGGTCTGGCATCCCCCGGAGGGGTGACCTTGACCTCCCTGGTCGGGCCGCCGCAGCGCCCGCAGGACGCCTGCTCCATGACAGGGACGTCGCACGCGTCGCACCAGCGGAGGTGGATCTTTCCGTGTCTGATCTCGCCCACGGTGGGCTGAGCGGACGGCCGTATTATAGACTTTGCACTTCGACCAGGCTCACTTCAGGGCCTTGAGCTGCTTGACGACCGACTCGACGGCGTCCTTCGCCTTCTCGATGCGGTCCTCGGCCTGGAGCCTGCTCATCCCCGGCCCGGATATGCCCAGGCCGACGGGCTTCTCGAACTCCACCGCGAGGTCCGTGATCTTCCTGGCCGCCTGGCCGATGACGATGCTGTCGTGCTCGGTCTCGCCCTCTATCACGGCGCCGACGGTCACGACCGCGTCTATGGCCTTGTCCTTCAGGAGGGTCTTGATCGCCAGGGGCATGTCGAAAACGCCCGGCACCATTACCACCCTTGCCACATCCGCGTCCAAGAACTTCGCGTGCTCCTTCGCCCTCTCGAGCATCATCTGCGTGATGTCGAAGTTGAACTCGCTGCAGACTATGCCTATCCTGTACTTCCCTGCCATTCCAAATCATCTCCTCTATGGATCCTCACGTCACCGGTCCAGCGTCGTCGAACCCCTGCCTCAGCCCCTTGCCCGCGTTCTTCTGCAGGCGCTCGGGCCTGAAGAGCAGGTCGTACGCGTTCACCGCGTGCTCCCTGCTCCTCCTCTCCGCGAGCCATGCCAGCTCCCTCGCGTCCTTGGCCTCGTCCTCGTGGACGAAGACCTCTATGATGTGGCGGTTCGTCATCAGCTGGACCTGGATCAGCCCGGTGGATGCCTCGTGGGCGCAGACCTTGTCGATGGCCTGCGCGCCCGGCATCCCCAGGGCGATGACTATCTCGCACCCCTTCTCCTCGATGAGCTTCTTGGCGGCGACCGGGAGGTCCTTCACGCCCGGGACGGTGTATCTCTCGACCTTGAAGCCGGTCCCGGTGGCCTTCAGCTCGTCGACCGCGAACCCGCCCATGTCGACCCTGGCGAAGGTCGTGTCCGCGACGCCGATCCTGACGGTCACTTCTCCACCGCCTTGAGCCGCTTTGTCATCTCGTGGAACTCGATGACCTTGCGGATGATCTTGCGCGTGCCGTCGAGGTCGTGGTCGAGGTGCGGCATCCTGACGACGCTCACCTTGAAACCCCTCTTGGCCAGCTCTGCCTCCAGCTCCCTCTCGTCGAAGGACTGGTCGTAGCCGATAGTGATGACGTCCGGGCGCAGCTCCTTGACGATGTCGAAGAAGTCGCCGGTCTCCTTGCCCAGCACGGCCCTGTCGACGGGCTTGAGCGCCGCGACCATCTCGAGGCGCATCTTCTGGGGGGTTATGGGCTCGTGCTTCCTCGCCCTGACGGTCTTGTCCGTGGCGACGACCACGAGGAGCTCGTCGCCGAGCTTCTTGGACTCTTCCAGGAAATGGAGGTGCCCGAGGTGAAGAATGTCGAAGACTCCGGTGGCCATGACCCTGACCATGTGGCTACCTCCGGTGCTCCTTCCAGGCGCTCACGACCTCGGCACCCTCGAGGAAGACTAGCCCCTTCCTCTCGGCGTATGCCCGCGCCTCCTCCTTCGACAGCGCGTCTCCGTCGTCACCCATCATCTCGCAGACCGTCGCCGATGGCGTCAGCCCGCCCATGATGACGAGTGCGGTGGCGAGCTCCGTGTGGCCGAACCGCGTCTCGAGGATCCTGCTGCTGGTGTTCAGGAGGTGGATGTGCCCGGGCGCCCTGAAGAGCCTCCCGAACTCCTCCCTCCCCCAGCCGTCACCAGTTGCAATGGCGCTCTTGGCCAGCTTGGCGAACTCGCTTATGGTGAGGGCCCGGTCGTTGTCGGTTATCCCGGTGAAAGTCTTCCTGTGGTTGATCGTGATGCCGAACGCGGACTTCGCGTCGTACGGGATGTCGTTGGGGACGAGGCCGCTCATGACGGGGTACTTCGGGCCCATCCCCTGGTACAGTTCGGTGAGGAACGGCAGGCCGAGCTTCTCCTGGATGCGCACGTCCGCGGTGGTGCAGATGAGCCCTCCCGCGTCCTTCCGGAGGGTCCGGACCGCCTCCGGTGTGACGTGCTCAGAGGCGACGACCATGTCGGTCTCCTCCTCGCGTCCGTCGGCGTCGTACACTAGCACGAACCGCCCTTCCCTGAGCGCCTGGAGCGCCTTCGATATGCTGGCCGATGCCATCGCGCGTTGATGAGGCTTACCGATATTATGGGCTGTTGTAGCTACTAACCCGAAAGTATCAGTCTATCCTTCTTAAAGCCTCGGCGGGGGCCAGTCTGGCTGCCTTCCTCGACGGCTGCAGAGTGGAGAGCAGCGTCGCCGCGAACGATATGCCCACGATGATGAGAACCTCGAACCACGGGACCACGAACGGGGCCGTCTCGCTGAACCCGCCCCACTCCCACAGCCTGTAGGAGAGGCCGAGCCCCATGACGAGCCCGAGGATTATCCCAAGCAGCGCGACGAAGGCGGTCTCGATCATGAAGACGTTGAGGATCATCTCCCTCTGGTAGCCTATGGCCCTCATGACGCCGATCTCCTGCCTGCGCTCGGCGATGTTCCTTATCGTGATGATTCCCAGTCCGGCGATGCCGACTATCAGGCCGATGCCCAGGAATATCTCCATGAGCTGCATGATGGATGAGGACATCTGCATGACCTCCTCTACGGTGTCCTTGACGACGACGGTTATCATCCCGTACTCGATGAACGCCCTCTCCAGCTGCTCCGCGACGTCGGCGACCGCGTAGCCTTCCGGCGGGTCGACGGAGAAGTAGAACAGGTTCGTCGTGACATCAGGCGAGAAGCCCGCGACGAAGTCCGATGCCATGAACAGGCCCTGGACGAACATCTGGTCCATTATGCCTATGATGGTGACGTCCTTCGCCTCCCCGCTCAGAGACGTGAGCGTGACGATCTCCCCGACCCCCACATCGGCCACGGTGCCCGCCATGCTGAACATCCCTGACAGCACGGACCCGTCGATCATCGCGACGGAATCGTTCGTCAGCAGCGCCCTCCATGCGGACTCGTCCGATTCGTACTCGGGCGCCCTCTCAGCCAGGGAGAACTGGTTCCCCAGGAGCATGGAGCCGCCGTAACCTATCAGGCTGGTGACCTCTGAATCGTTCGCCCCTTCTGGGAGCATCATCACCGTGGCCGTCGTCGAGTACTCCGAGCGTTCGAAGACCTCGCTCGAGCCAACGGTCGCCTCCACGGTCGCCATCCCGGCGGTCAGGTTCTCCGCGGGCATATCCCTGAACGTGTAGCCTATGACATCGAAGCCGCCAGAGTACGACTCCGTCAGGGTCTCGACGCTCTCCCTCTGGAAGGAGGCTATCATCATGACCACCACGACCGTGAACATGATGAGGGCGAAGATGAACAGCGTGAGGGCGGTCCGGAACTTCTTGTTCATGGGGTAGCTCACCGCGGCCTTGAAGACCGGTAGCAGCGACCTCCTGCGCCCGAAGACCTTCATCAGCCCCTCAAGGAGCAGGTCGCTGTTGAACATGATCACCATGACGCCGCCCGTCACGAGCACGATCCCCGTGATGATGAACATCTCCATCCCGCCGCCCGTCTCGCCGAATATCATCCCAGGTAGGTCTATCGAGAACGGGTCCAGGACCCAGAAGATCATGAACAGGCCGACGGTGCTGAACGCCGCGCGGGGGCTGACGAACCTCACCGCTATCAGCGCCAGGCCGAAGGCCATCATCGAGGGCCCTGCGAGTATCCACGCGGCGTCATCCCCCGCGTCGCCTATGAGGGTGAGCAGGACTCCGAATGCCAACACGAGGGCTCCGGTGAGGAAGTGCTTCTTTTCGGACTTGGCGAGCGACGGCTCCGGTATGTCCCTTATCGCCCTGACGATGTTGAGCTTGCTGACGCGCCACGAGGCCAGGGCGACGGTCAGCACTGTCAGGAGGAACCCGGCGCACGCCGCGACCAGGAGGCTGTCCCACTCGAAGCTGAGAGTGACCATGAGCCCGGCCGTGGACATTATGGTCGAGAACATGACGATCATGAACGCCGCGATGACGAGGCCCACAAGGGCTCCCACGGCGGATGCCATGAGGGCGTATGCGACCCCCTCGAACAGGAACGTCTGGGTCAGGTCCCCCCGCTGCATCCCGACTGCCCTAGAGATGCCCATCTCGGGCTTCCTCTCCTCTGCGAGCATGACGAATATGTTGATGATGAGCGCGACGCCCGCGATTATGGCGAACGAGCTCATGATGATGAATATCTCCGATATCTGGTCAGAGACCTGCTCGGCCTGCTCTATGCCGTCCTTCTTGATGGTGTCATAGAAGTACGATGGCCCATCGGGTATGGCCGCCTGGACCTCCGCCAACGCCTCGTCCGTGACCAGGTATCCGTCCTCGGCGCTCCCGGCCGCGGACAGGTCCACCTTGTTGATCATCCCTGGAGAGAACAGGATTGAGTCCTGGACGTAGGACAGCTCCACGAATACGGTCGACGTCCCGTCGAACTGCGCCATCCCCTCGTCCTTGGCGATTGCGGAGACCGTCAGCATGGACGGGATGCCGGAGTCCGGTACGACCATGAGCGTGTCCCCGGCGACGGCGTCGAGCTCGTCCGCGAGGTCGGGGTTGATGACGCACTTGCCTGCGGTGACCATGTCCAGCGGGACCTCCGAGCCGTCCTCGAGGAGAAGCCCGTTAACCGTGTCATCTGGGTCGTACCCGAACAGGGTCGCGGTCGGCGAGGAGGAGCTCAGCCTGGGGTTGACCGTCGATACGCGTTCCCGTATTGCCGGGGCGACTCCGTCCACATGTGGGAGGTCGCCCGCATCCAGAGACGCGGCGAGCGAGTCCGCGACGCTCTGGTTGAAGTATATCCAGTCGCCGACCTCGTCCTCGACGGTTATGACTATGTCCACCGCGCCGGTGGACGAGTAGACCTCCTGTCTCACCAGATGGTCCATGGTGTCGCCGACCACGAGGGACCCGGAGATCATCGAGGTCGCGATCATCAGGCCGACCACCACGATGACGGTGTATCTCTTCCTCCTGACGATGTTCCTCAGCGACATCCTGGCGAAGACCGGCCGCCTGAGCATGAGCAGCCCGACGACGGCCAGGACGAGGAAGACCATCAGCAGCAGTTGCATGGACCCGGTCAAACCAACCACCTCAGAACGGCGACGGTGCGAACTCCTTCTCGACCAGCCCGTCCTTCATCATGACGATCCTGTCGGCCATCTTGCCGATGTTGTAGTCGTGGGTCACGATGATGAATGTCTGGTGGTTCTCCTTGTTCAGCTTCCTCAGCAGCTGCATTATGTCCTTGGACGACTCGCTGTCGAGGTTCCCGGTGGGCTCGTCGCCGAAGACGATCTCCGGCCTGTTGACGAGTGAGCGGGCTATGGTGACGCGCTGCTGCTGTCCTCCTGAGAGCTCGGAGGGCTTGTGGTCCTTCCACTCCTCGAGCCCGACGGCCCTAAGCGCCTCGAGGGCCTTCGGCCGGGCGTCCTTCGGCTTGATCCCGCCCAGCAGGAGCGGCATCTCGACGTTCTCCGCGGCCGTGAGGACGGGCAGCAGGTTGTACGCCTGGAATATGAATCCGATCTTCTCAGCCCTGTACCTCGTGCGCTCGCGGTCGGACATCTTGGACAAGGGCCTGCCCCTTATCATGACCTCCCCCGAGCTGATGTCGTCGAGGCCTGAGATGCAATTCAGAAGGGTCGTCTTGCCGCAGCCGGACGGGCCCATGACGGCGACCATCTCGCCCTCCTTGACATTGAACTGTAGTCCCTTGAGTGCCTCGACCTTCACCTTGCCTGTGTCGTAGGTCTTCTTGAGGTCCACTGCGACTATGATCCCGTCCCCGCCGGCATCTACCGGCAAAGGCTCCGCCCTGACCCTCTTCCTCTTGGCTTCCTTCACGGTCTCTCCCCCGTGCTCCGCGGGGACGTCCCCCGCGGATTCCATGAGTCCGAGACCAGGGAGGTTATTAGAAGGTTTCTGTGGACGACCATCAGGTCGGGCGGCTCGAAGGGTTCCGGTTTTTTGTATGCGCACTTCCTATTGGGGGCCCGTTCTCATGTTGGACTCACCGGATGCCATCCGTTCCCTGGACAGCAGGGACATGCTCGGGACCATCGAGCAGATGTCCAAGCACCTGGCAGAGGGTGTCAGGAGGGGCAGGATGGCCGGCATCCCGAGGTACAGACCCACCAATGTCGTCGTCTGCGGGATGGGCGGATCGGCCATCGGAGGGGACCTGCTCGCAGAGTGGATGAGGCATGTGTCCGACGTGCCCTGCTTCGTGAGGCGGTCGTACAACGCCTCGAGCGTGGTCGACAAGGGGTCCTTGGTCATCGTATCGAGCTACTCCGGCAACACCGAGGAGACCATGAGCATGTTCGAGGACGCCAGGAGGCGCGGGGCGAAGATCGTCGCCATCGCCTCGGGCGGCCGCATCTCGGAGATGGCCTCGTCGGCCGGGGTGCCAGTCGCGCGCGTGCCCAACGGCCTCGTCCCTCGGGCGTCGCTCGGGTTCCTTCTCGGGGCCATGATCGGCATCCTCGAGAAGTCAGGGGTCGTCGACCCTTCCCAAGAGCTGGAGGAGGCGGCGAAGGTCCTGGACGAGACCGCATCGTCATGCTCCCCCGACATGGCCACCCACAGGAACCCGGCGAAGAGGCTCGCCCACGAGGTCTTCGGCACGATACCTGTCGTGGCGGGCCACGGTCTGTCGGCACCCGTCGCCAAGCGGTGGGCGAACCAGCTCAACGAGAACGGCAAGGTCCTTGCCTTCGCCACCGAGATACCTGAGATGAACCACAACGAGATCGTCGGATGGATGAGGGACGGCCGGTGCCAGGGCTTCTCGATGATAGTCCTCGAGCACGAGGAGCGCCACACGCCCATGCACAGGCGCGTGAACGCCACCAAGGCGATGATAGCGAGGAGGACTGGGGTCTTCTCGGTGCACGGCAGCGGTACGCTCCCTCTCACGCAGATGCTCTCCCTCGTCATGGTCGGGGACTACGTTAGCGCCTATCTAGGCATCCTCAGGAAGGAGGACCCTTCTTCGACGGAGCCGATACACGAGCTGAAGTCGATTCTATCAGAAAAGTGAGCATCGTACGCAGGGCAGTATGCGGCCGATAGGGCATGATTTAAGTGAAAAAGTGATGAGAGGGCCCATCGCCCTCCCGAGCGTCACATCCCTTCCGACCTTGCGGCCAGCCCTTCCTTCCCTTAGTTCGTTCGAACGCGGGCGAGAGAGTTCCCCGCGCAAGACCCGGCGTCGTTGGTGATTCATTGCATCATTGGATCCGCATCTGGTCGGCAGCACGTCCCATCCCTCTCCTCGTGCTGCGTTCCTCGACCGCCTGTGCGACCTTCTGGCGCAACGCCTCCCTTCCCTCGAGGTAGTAGCGCTTCTTCTCCTCGACCCATCCGGAAAGGGCCATCGTCACGGCCTGCGAGACATCGCTGGCATCGCCGCTCTCTATGAACATCTCGACGTCCTCCATCAGCGCGTTGGGCACGACGGTGCTCACCTTGGTGGAGTTCCAGGTCCCTGCCTCATCGTGTAGGTATGCGGCAATGGCCTGGCGGACGACGTCCGAGACGGACTGGAGGCCGGCGCGCTCGCGAATCGCCTCGAGCTCCCTGAGGTCCTCCTCAGGCAGTCGGACATTGATGCGGGCAGTTTGTGTGGACATTGTGATCGCGGCGCCTTGTACGACAAATTGTCGTACAGTCTATAAATAGCTATCTAGCAATCGGGCGACCTGCGTTTCCGATGGAGCCGGTGCAAAGTCGGACGGAAGACCGGGCGCACCATCCTGCGGGCGCCGGCGCTTGTCATGGAATCGGACATTACCTGACGAACATGTTTTGGTTTCAGTAAGATACGTTTTTAATCTCTCAGAGGTTCCCCGAATATGTGCCATCTTCTAGGGAGATCGCGCAGTCCGTGCGCGACCTGACACGCAGACACAACAACTGGTTCAAGGACTGCATACCTCTCATCGCATCGGAGAACGTGCTGAGCCCCGCGAGCCGCGAGGTGCTCAACTCCGACCTTCACAACAGGTACGCCGAGGGGCTGCCTGGCAAGCGGTACTATCAGGGCAACATCGTCTTCGACGAGATCGAGAGCCTCTGCGAGAAGCTCGCGAAGGAGGTATTCTCCGCCGAGTTCGCCGACGTCAGGCCGACATCCGGCACCGTCGCCAATCTGGCGGTCCTGCAGGCCATCGCGAAGCCGAGGGAGAAGCTCACCGCCGTGGCGGTCTCCGACGGAGGACACATCTCGCACGCCAAGATCGGCGCGGCGGGGATGCGCGGAGCGAAGATATTCAACTACCCGTTCGACGAGAAGAACATGAATCTCGACGTCGAGGGCGCCAAGAGGCTCATCAGAGAGGTGAAACCGAAGGTGGCCCTGTTCGGCCAGTCGGTCTACCTGTTCCCGACGCCCCTGGACGAGATCAAGGAGGCCGTCGAGGAGGTCGGGGCGACGGCATGGTACGATGCGGCCCACGTACTCGGGCTCATCGCGGGGAAGAGGTTCCAGGACCCGCTAAGGCAGGGCATGGACGTCGTTTCCGGCAGCACTCACAAGACCCTCCCTGGGCCCCAGCATGGCATGATCCTTGCGAACCTCAGGAAGGAAGGGCTCGAGTCCAACATCAGGCGCGGGGTCTTCCCTGGCGCGACGAGCAACCACCACCTCCACGCGGTCGCATCCCTGGCGGTCACCCTGGCGGAGACCAGGGAGTTCGGGGAGGCATACGCCGCCCAGACGGTCAGGAACGCCAAGGCCCTAGGGCAGGCCATGCACGAGCGCGGCATGGAGGTCCTCTGCGAGCACCTGGGGTTCACCGAGTCGCACACCATAGTCGTGGACGTGCAGGAGCACGGAGGCGGCAAGAGGGTCGCCCTGGACCTCGAGAAGGCCAACATAATACTCAACAAGAACATGCTCCCATGGGATTCGGACCCCGTCAGGCCGTCGGGCATCAGGATCGGCGTCCAGGAGCTCACGAGGCTCGGGATGAAGGAGGTCCAGATGTCCGAGGTCGCCGAGCTCATCCACCGCGTCGCGGTCAAGACGGAGGACCCGCTGAGGGTCAAGGAGGATGTCGTGGCCTTCAAGCGCGGCTACACCAAGGTCCACTACTGCTTCTTCGAGGGGGAGGAGGCCTACGACTACCCCTCGTACGACGGAGACCTTTATTAGCGCGCAACATAATCATCTACCCGCGAGCTTCAGATGGTCGCACGTGTCAGGGCCCTCCAGATAGCTGTCGGCGTGGTCAACTTCGCCATTTTCACCCTCGCTCTCACCAGCATCTACCCGTTCCCGAGCGGCGACTTCAATGTCGACCTCCCCTCCCCGAACGAGGTGGAGTGGTACTACCAGGACGGCGTCGTCAGCGTGACGGCGCCCTACTCGATCGACAACGGCGGGTTCTACGATGTCGTCGACCTCAGCCTCGACTACTCGGTGACGAACTCCTCCTACGAAGAGCTCGCATCAGACGTCATCGACATCGGCACCATCCCCGCCGGCACCGTGCGAGAGGACGAGATCGAGTTCGGCTTCGACATACTGGACCTCTACGAGCGCGGGTTCACGTCGATGGTCTTCAACGACGACCTGATCTACCTGAACATCGGGGTCTCCTGCTACTATACCTTGGAGCTCATCCGGTTCGAGGCGCAGTACGACGTCACCCTGCAATGGGACGCGCTCATCCAGGATTTCGAGGTCGACGGGTTCGAGGTCAGCGGGACCGAGCTGCTGGTCGACTACCACCTCACGACCTCGCCGATGCTGAGCGGCAACGCCCACGTCCACGCCTCCCTCTACGACGACGGCACGCTCGTCGCAGAGGACGATGATACCCTGGAGCTGGGGACGACGGACGAGGGAAGGCTCGCCTTCGAGGTCCCGCTGGGCTCCACCCCAGATTTGGTGGTCCTCGAAGTGGTCGTACTCGACTTCGGGACCGAGACCAGCGTACCCATCCCATCGGAGGTGCCTCTGTGAGCTCGAAGGGCCGGCTCTCCGACGCCGTCTGGACCGCCTTCACCGAGGCGCTCAGGTTCGTGGTCGTCCCGTACGTCCTCGTGGACCTGGTGA
>JALOTO010000183.1 GCA_025457845.1 Thermoplasmata archaeon
GGCGGACCTCGACCTCTTCAGGCGCCGGGGATGGGTGCACATAATCGTCTGCATGCCCTACGACATGAGCAGCTGGAGGGCGTACAACGGGCTGGGAGAGCCGATGCACCTGGACGTGGTGTGAAGCATGCCGACGGAGAAGCCACGGACTCAGAGTATATAAACAACCTGTCATCGTGATGACAGCCTCTTTATAAACGACCTGGCATCGTGATGACATCCAAGGGCGGTTCCAGCAGCCCAGTTCAGCCCCCCGCGGCTTCCAGGCTACGCATAGCGGCGAACTCCCTGTTCCAACTTGCTCAGCATCACATGGACCTTGGGCTTCTGCGGGTCCACCAGGAGCATGATGTCGTTCCCGACCAGCGCACCGAGCTTCTCCCTGGTCGCGAACATCCCCCCGCCCCTGCTTCCCTTGTGGGTCTTCCCTTCGACGAGGAACTCGTACTCGACTCCGACCTGGTCCCCGTGTCGACGCGATGTCCGCCGCATCCGTCGTGCCGTCGTCCATCATCGGGAAGACAACGAGCCCCATGACCCAGAGCATCGCCGCCGTCATGACGAACACTGTCCAGACCAAGTCCTTGAAGAACAGGCCAGATGCCGATGGCCTGAACGCCCCCAGCTCCAGTTCCTCCATCGAGCCGCTTCCACCCATGACGCGGTCATGGCCAAGCGACTAGTTCATGCTTGCGGGGCTCAGGTCCAGGAGGATGCGTCGCGCGCTTCACAGCATCTTGCTTCCGGGAGAGATGGTCCCCCTGACCACCGCGCCCATGCCTATGAACGAGCCCTCGCCTATGATCGTCCCGGCGTCGATGCTCGCGTTGATCCCTGTCTTGACGTCGTCGCCCATGATGACCCCGAGTTTCCTCCTGCCCGAACCGGTCCGCTTCCCGTCCACGACGACCTGGACCTCCTTCTCGTCCAGGCGCAGGTTGGCGACCTTGGTCCCCGCCCCGAGGTTGCACCTCTCCCCGATGACGCTGTCCCCGACGTAGCTCAGGTGAGGGACCTTGCTGCGGTCCATGAGTATGGTGTTCTTGAGCTCGACCGCGGCCCCGACCTTGCACCCGCTCCCTATGCTCGTGCTCGGGCGCAGGTAGGCGTTCGGCCCTATCTCGGTATCCTGGCCTATGATGGCAGGCCCAATGATGTAGCTCCCGGCCTCGACCACGGACCCCTTCCCGACCTGTATGTTCCCGACGACCGTGGCCTTCTCCGAGACCTCGCCCTCGACCTTGCTCTCCATCCCCTCCATGAGTATCCTGTTCGCCTCGAGCAGGTCCCACGGCCTCGCCACGTCGATCCACTCCCCGGTCAGCTTGTGCGTGTAGAGGTGGTCCTTCCGCATCATGATCTTGAACGAGTCCGTTATCTCGTACTCCCCGCGGACCGACCTCTTGGTCTCCGCTATGGCGTCGAAGATGACCGGGTCGAGCACGTACGCGCCCGCGTTGACGAGGTTCCCCTGGGGGACCTCCGGCTTCTCCACTATCTCGGTGACGACGCCGTCCTCTGATTTGATGCAGCCGTACCTCCTGGGGTCGGAGACGGAGGTCAGGGCCATGACGCTCCCCTTGACCTTGTGGTGGTGGGAGACCATCCCCTTGACGCTCTCCTTGGTGAGCACGACGTCCCCGTACATGCAGATGAACGGCGAGTCGACCATCTTCCGGATCATGCCTATTGCGTGCGCGGTGCCCAGCCGCTCCTCCTGCTCGACGTACTCTATCCTCACCCCGAAGGCCTTCCCGTCCCCGAAGTGCTCCCTGACCCTCTGCGACTTCCACCCGACGAGGAGTATGATGTCCTTGACCCCGGCCGCCTTGAGCGACTCGATGTTGTGCTCGAGGAACGGCCTGCCCGCGACCGGGAGCAGCGGCTTCGGTATGTTCGACGTCAGAGGGCGCATGCGCACGCCCTCGCCCGCGGCAAGTATGTAACCCTTCATCCTAGACGCACCTCTTGACCTTCTCGGTGAGCATGAGCATGATCGCCTCGGCCCTCTTCCTCTCCCTGGCCTCGGCGACGAGCCTGACCTTCGGCTCCGTCCCCGAGGGACGGACCAGGCCCCAGCCGTCCGCGAACTGCAGGCGGTAGCCGTCCAGGGTCAGGAGCTCCTCGACATCCACGGCCCTGAGCTCCCGGTCCAGGGCCTTCAGCACCTTCGCCTTCGCCTTCGGGTCGAAGGGCACGGCCGACCTCAGGGTCGGGTAGACGGGGACCTTCTTCCTCGCCTCGGAGAGCCTCTTCCTCGAGGCGATCTCGCACAGGCGCGCGGCCGCGAGGATGCCGTCCGGACAGTAGGTCTGGTCCGGGAAGATCCAGGTCCCCGACGGTTCCCCGCCGAAGTCGGCCTTGGTCCTCTTGACCGCCTCGCTGACGAAGACGTCGCCCACCCGCACGCGAGTCACCTTGGCGTCGACGAGGTCGTCGACAACCATGGACGCGTCGACTGTGACCACGAGCCGCCTCTTGGCGTACCTGAGCGCGAAGAGGCAGAGGAGC